>VRUD01000014.1 GCA_019456305.1 Cytophagales bacterium
CCCACATTTTTTGTACATTACTTATAATATTACTATTTTTGAAGTGATTTTACCAACCACCTTTTGTCTATTAGACCATAATTTATATAATGAATATTGATTTAATAAAATTTAATACTAATGAAAAGCTTTCAGAATATTTTGTGAAAGAGTATTCTATAAATAATAAACCTATTCCTATAAGTTTTAGAGACTTAATACCTAAGCTAAATAATATTGGTAAATATACTCATTTAATTCATTCTTATCCTGCTAAACTTATAGCACATATACCAAACTTTTTTTTGAATAATAATTATTTTTCAAAAAAGGGAGATGTTGTTTTAGACCCATTTTGTGGTACAGGAACAGTATTATTAGAGGCTTTGATTTCTGGTAGAAATGCAATAGGTGCAGATGCGAATCCCTTAGCCCAATTAATTACGAAAGTTAAAACCACCTATCTTACTGCTGAGATATTACAATATTATTTAGGACTAATTATTCAAAGCTACAAAAGATTAAGAAACCCGGAAATTCCTGATATAATAAATAGGGATTTTTGGTTTCCTTTGGAAAATCAAAAAAAACTAGGACTAATTAAAAGAGCTATCAAAGAAACTACAAATGATGAAATACAAGATTTCTTTTTAGTTTGTTTTTCCAATTGTGTTAAAAAGGTTAGTTATGCTGATCCTAGAGTGGCTGTGCCAGTAAAACTAAACCCTAAAAGATATCCTGAAGGAAGTGCCAAAAACAAAAAGGCTTTAAAAAGAATTAAAGATATCGAAACTATTGATGTTTTTGCGTTATTCGAAACAATTTGCATAAATAATATTCATCGCATTAGTAATCTTCAAAGGTTTTATAATAAAGTTAATGCTAAAGTTATTTCAGATGATGCAAGAAAATTAACAAAAGGTATTGGAGTGAGCGAACGCATTGAGAATGAATCCGTTGATTTAATTATTACATCTCCGCCTTATGCTGGTGCCCAAAAATATATTCGCTCTTCAAGTTTAAATTTAGGGTGGATAGGAATGGTAAAGCCAAATGAATTGAAATTTTTAGATAAAAAAAATATTGGCAGAGAGAATTACAATAAATATGAACTAAAAAAAATCGAAACAGGCATTAGTAGTGCAGATATGCTATTAGAAAAAGTATATTCTATTAATAAACTTAGAGCATATATTGTTGGAAACTACTTAATAGAATTAATGCCTGCTTTAAATGAATCTATTCGTGTTCTAAAGAAAAATTCGTACCTTATATTAATTGTTGGAAACAATAAAGTGAGTAATTTTGAATTTAACACGCAACAATATTTAACTGAATATTTAATTTCAAGAAAACTTAGTTTAGAGTTTAAGCTCATAGATGATATTAAATCATACGGACTGATGACTAAGCGCAATAAAACTGCAGATATTATCTCTAGGGAATGGATTTTAGTATTTAAAAAATAATAAACGAAAATAAGATGGCAATAAAAAATTACGAAAAAATACCATTAAAAGATAAACTATGCGACAAAATAATGATTTATTATTCTACTATATGGAAAGATAAATTAGAAGAAAGTATTCATGAAATATGGTTAACTAATTTTAATAATAACAGACAAGTAATACAAGAAAAAGAACAAATAAATGCTTTATATTTATTATCTAAATTCATGTATTTTGGTAATATTGAATTAAGAGAATTATTAAAAAGCGTGTACAGAGATTTATTTAAATATCCCATTGTTGAAGCCATAAGAAAGAACAATAAAGATCTTATAGATACAGATTTTATCAATAATCAATTTAAAGCAGAATTAAAAAAAACCAAATTTTTAGGAATGGGTAATCCTTCTGAAAGTGGGATTCATCTATTATATTATTTCAGACAAGAAAATAATTTAAGTAAAGAAAATTTCATTAATACACATGAAATTTTTAATTCAAAATTAATCAAGGATAAAGATGAGAATGGTAAACAAAGGGAATATTTAAAAACAGAAATAAAAAATCAAGGTGTTAATCGGTATATTTTTTTAGATGATTTTTGTGGAAGCGGCACACAAGCTATTGACTATTCAAGAGACATTGTTGAAAAAATAAAAAAAATTAAACCGGATATTGAAGTTAATTATTTAGTGCTTTTTTCTACCGAACATGGTCTTAATGCTGTTAAAAAACACACAAAATTCAATAATATAGAGACTATTTTTACTTTAGATGAGTCGTTTAAATGTTTTTCTGATAATTCGAGATATTATTCAAAAATCATTAATGGTATTGAAAAGGATTTTACTAGAGGTTTTTGTCATTCATATGGTAAAAGGCTTTTTAGTAGTCACCCTTTGGGATATAAAGATGGCCAACTCTTATTAGGTCTTTTTCACAATACTCCAGACAATACCTTGCCTATATTTTGGAGTGATGTTAATAATTGGAAACAGATATTTAAAAGATACCATAAAATATATTAATATTATGGAAAATAAAATTTTACAGAATCCTTTTGGAATTACTAAAGCTACAGAATTTACAGATATTGAAATAAATGATTATTGGATTGATTTTAGTTTCGGTAATGATAACGCTGTATTTAATATGCTGAATCCTAATGAATATATGCCTAAGTATATACTGGGGAATAAAGGATGTGGAAAAACACATCTGCTAAGGTATTTTTCATTTCCATTACAGAAAATAAGATATGAAAATAATACAAGCAGGATACTTGCTGAAGATAAATATATTGGGATATATTCAGGTGCCGGTGGTATAGATGCAAGTAGATTTAAAGGAAAAGGGATAGTGGATAGTATTTGGGACAATCTTTTTGAATATTATTTTGAATTATACATTTGTGATAATTTATTAAATACAATCGAAGATATATTTTTGGATATAAAAGTTTCTATTTCAAAAAAAGAGGAATTAGCTGAAAAAATCAAGGACATTTTTCATACAAAGATTAATGATATAACCGATTTTTCTTCTATTAAAAATTATTTAAAAAAGTTAAGAAAAAACATAGATTCTGAAGTAGTGAATGCCTCATTTAAACGTGAGTTAGATTATAAATTGGTGAAAATTCTATTTTCACCAGGAGATTTATTATTTGGTATTCCTAAAATAATAGGTGAAACTATAAGTAAGTTTAAATATATTAAATTCATTTATATTTTAGATCAATATGAAACGCTTTTTGAATCACAAAAGATATTTGTCAACTCATTAGTTTTTGACAAGAAAACACCATGTACTTTTTGGATAGGTGCCCGTAAGTATGGGTATACAACAAGAAAGACAAAATCAAATGAACCTATAAGACCTGGCTCTGAATTCCAACCAGTTGAATTAGATGTTTTTTTCAGACAAAATGAAGCACACTATAAAAATTTTGCCAAGAATTTATTTGTAAACAGACTGTCAAAATTTTATAGTGATAAAAAGCAAAATATAGAAAAAAATGACATTGAAAATGCTTTTAAAGAAAAATTTGTGAAATACACTGATGAAATACTAATTAATGAATTAAGAGCAAAATACCCCGAAGGTAATTATAGACATATCAAAAATCTGAATCAAAGATTAAATGATGGTTTTAACAATAAATGTGTTTATGGGATTTCAAAAAAAGAACAATTGCAAGAAATTATTGATTTACTATTACACAAAACTGATAATAACCCTTTATATCAAAAGTATAAATTATTTTTTTTCTATCAAAAATGGAGTAAAGCAAAGGTTAATTCAAATCTTCTTGATTGTGCAAATGAAATTAATTCTCAATTTGAACTATTTTTAAAAAAAATTCCGAGTGATTTTGATAACATACAGCAAAAATATAGATTAGATTTGTTAGCTCAATTAGCTTCTGAAAACAATATAAAAAATACCTGTTATTCTGGAATTGATAATTTTATAGATATTTCATGGGGGAATCCAAGAGTTCTTCTATTAATTTTAAAGATAATAATAGAAAAATCGTGGCTTAGGGGGGAGAAACCACTTAATGAAGGTTCAAAGATATCCCTAGAATCACAGTTTCAAGGTGTATTTGAAACAGCTAAATGGTTTTATGAAGATGCTGAGATTATTGGCGAAATGGGTAAGAATATTTATAAATCAATAAACAACTTAGCTGATTTATTTAGAGTATATCGTTTTTCAGATAAACCTTCTGAAACTTCCGTTTCTTGTTTCAATTTTAAATTTGAGATTCTATCTGATTTAGCAAAAGAATATATTGATAAGGCAAACCTCCATTCTTTAATAATAGAAATAGATAATGGAAGAAAAGAAAAGAATTCTGGCAGAAAGGAAAAAGTTTATCAATTAAATAAAACTATTGCACCATTATGGAATTTGCCAACAATTAGAAGAGGTGTAGCATCTTTAAACAAAGAAATGTTAAACGCAATATTTAATCCTGGTTTTCATGGAAATTTTAACAGTTTACTAAAGAAGAAGAAACAAACTCTAAATGCACCTTTTTGCAATATTAAAGTTCATAGTACCCAATCAAATCTTTTTGATGAATAAAAAATTATGGATTTTTCAATTCTATATAAAGAAAGTTTTCCAGATGGGAATATAGAATCTATTGCTGGATATGACCTTTATATTTCTGCTTTTGATAATTGTGATAGGACAAAACAAATATTTGAAAAAATCAATGCGTCAGAAAAAAAATGGATAGTTTTTCCTCAACATAAAAATATAGAAAAACAGGAATTACCAACTTCAAATACTTATTTTAAAAATGAATTTAAAGAAGATGATTTTTTTATTGATTTTTTCAAGAATTGGAACTATTCCACAAATATTAGACTCTGTATTGATATTACCGGCTTTATAAGACCTCACCTATTATTCTTGATTAGATTTTTATCATATAAAGGCTTTAAGAAGGTAGATTTCATATATACTGAGCCAAAACAATATAAGGATGCTGATGAAACAACTTTTTCAGGTTTTATAGATGAGATTCGAACTATTGAAGGATATAGTTCTGAAATTATTAATCCTAATACTGATAACGATGTTTTAATAATCGCAGCAGGATACGATGATAATTTAATAGCAAAAATCGCTCAAAATAAAAGTAAATGTAAAAAAAGGTATTTCATTTTAGGTTTTCCCTCATTACAACCAGATATGTATCAAGAAAGCATTCTTAAAATTGAAAACGTAAAGGAGTCCATAGGTGAAAATAAAATATTTAAATTTTCACCAGCAAATGATCCTTTTATTACAGCTCAAATTATAAGTGAAATAATTAATGAAAATCCAAATTCAACCAACATATACTTAAGTCCTTTGTCAACAAAACCGCAAACAATTGGGATGGCTCTATATTTTCTATGGAACTATAAAACAAAGCCTCTTAATATAATTTTCCCTTATAGTAATACCTATGCAACAAAACATGCTATAGGAGTAAAAAGAACTTGGAAATATACTTTTGAGTTTCCATAAAAGGAAATTTGTTATTAAGCAATAATGCCCAGCACACAACAAAGGCTATATTTAATGCGGGTTTTAGTGTGAATTTGAAAGTGAATAAATATAAATAAACAACGTAGTGGTTTGAAAATGAAGTGCAATTTAATCCCGCACTAAACATAGCACAGACCGTTAGCGTTTTTATAATTTCCCTTCTATCGCTTCCAGGATCTTTGTTTGTTTCTCATCTCTTGCATCCATTCGTTCAAGGATTTTGATAATGTTTTCCTGGCTTTCATTAAATTTTGCCTGATTCTCCCCCATTTTTGCCTGACTCTCCATCATTTTTGCCTGACTCTCCATCATTTTTGCCTGAATCTCTATTATTTGTTTCTGATTCACAAGCATATTTTCCTGAAGTTCTCCGTTGCTTTTCCACATATAAGCTAATACAATCCCAAATAACGGTAAGGCCTATTCCCACCATAGCAACCGCAATTTCCATCGTTTTTTCTTTCAGCTTCATTTTAGTAATAGTTTATTAAGTTTTAAACTTCAAATGTAAATGAAATATAACTTTTTCTATTCGATTTTCCATCTTCCGCCAACAATAACCATTTCCCTTCTAAAACACTGTCCCAAACGTAAACAAAAGACTGGTAAAGCTGTTTTTTACTGTTGCGAAAGGCTCACTGCCGTCATTTAGCGTATAAGGAGTATAAGCGCTGTTATATTTAGAAGTAACGAAAGCAATATCTAAAAAATAGTCTTTTTCACGCATCCCTACACCACCGGTTATGTACGTTCTTTTACGGTTAACATTATCGATATTATTGTAAGGGTCGCCATAGAGTGCAAATCCTGCTCTTACTCTGAAAATTTCAAACCTAAGTTCACCGCCAACTTTTAAGTTGACAGCAGGCTTATAAAGTTTTTTGATGGTTTTATTATCACCTTGAAAGGTTAAACCACCACCATTTAAATCGGCTGAATTATATGCTACATATTCTACATCAGTAGAAAGAAAACCTTTTTTGCCTGCAAAAAGAGCAACTCCTCCTGATAATCTGTAGGGTGTTGTGAGTTTGTAGCTGAAGGTGCCTTCTTCAAGAGAACGTTGTTCTATCGAAGCATAACCACTCGTTATTGATACATTATCAAAATAGGCAGTAATATCAGTTTGATAATCATCTGTCATTGAATAATAAGTAGGAGTCTGAATAAATATACCCGCTCTTACCAAATCTGATGGGCGATATATCAAACCAAACTTTAAATTTATGCCTGTACCAATAGTTTTATAGTAATCATTTAATACAAAATATCTTAGATTTTCAATCGTATCAGCAATAACATCTTCACGGAATTCTTTCTTTTCTATATATCTGATCGAAGCTATACCCAAAGATGCTCCTACAAAGAGCTGGTCATCATAATTAGCGCCATAAGCCAAATCCCATTGATTTTGTGCACCTGTCGTTTCAACAATTTCCTGCTGACTTACTGTATCTCCGGTAATAAATGAATAATAGGTATTATTTACCAAATCGTCAGGATTAGTAAGAAACGTCCAATATGCTAATCCTTGGAATGAAGTAATTTGTTCAAATTCCTGGTCTAATTCAGTCACAGGAATACCGTTAGTAATTTCCACAAAATAATCGGTCATGGAATTGTTTTTATTAACCCCCTCATAAATAAACCTGTTATGAAAATTATTTAACCTGGTAAAACTGATCCCATAAGTAGCTGCGCGCCAGGTTCCGGGACTGTCATCATCGGATAAATTTGTAAATACAATTCCAATGTTGCTGATATTAAAGTTAGATTTTGTATCGGTACTTGTTGTACAAGAATTGGCTGAAGTGCAAAAATCAGATTCTGTATTTCCAAATCCTAATGAAGGGGTGATGCTAAAGATCGAATGTCTAAAAGCGCCTAATCCCGCAGGATTGCCGGCAAGAGTGCTCATATCGGCTCCGAGTGCAGTCTGAGCGCCAGCCATCCCCTGTATCCTTGCGGTACCGCCAAACCTTGTCTGGGAATACCTTAAAGCGTCAATGTAATAGCCAAAAGCACCGGGGTCAATCTGGGAGGAGCTGTTTTGGGCAGGGCAAGCAGAAATCAGGAATAAGAAAGATATTAACCCCGTTAGATAGTAATAACATTTTAACCTACTATAGTATTTGAAAAAAATATCTAACGGGGTTAAATGTATGGGGAATCTTTTTAACATTAATGCGTTCATGTGCTTACGTGTTCTTGTGCTCATGGGAATTTATGTGAACACTTGAAAACATGAACATTTGAACACTATTTTTAGATGAAATTTATTATACACTTCAAGGTAGTTTTTAAACAGACACAACATCAGCAAAAGATGAGGGTTCAGGAATAGGCTCATTGTCTTTTCTCATCCCTTCAAGATGGAATTCAATTGCATCCTTAATTAATTTTGCAACCTCATTTTTTGAATCACCTACAGCCACACAACCTGGAAGGTCAGGAACATAAGCGCCCCAACTTTTTGGGCATTGTTCGTAAATAACAGTATATCTCAATTTAATTATTTCCCTGACTTTCACTCGTCAACTTGAATTTATAAAATAATACAGATAATTATCTCCTCCTCACTGGAGTTTTATTTGTATTTTTTGTACCACTTTTAGAGCTGTTAGAGCTGCCCGAGTTTGAAGGCCTGGTATTATTACCGGTATTCCCATAAGACCTGGGACTTGAAGTATTAGTATTTTTCGGCTGTGTAGAGAAATTATTTTTTGGTTTTGAATAGTTAGAATGATCATAATTCCTCGGTTTATTGTAGTTAGAAGGTGCAACAGTATGTGTTTTAGGTTTACTGTAATTATTATTCATATCGGTCTTTGGCTTGCTATAGTTGGTATTGTGATCTTTGGTGTAATTAGCATTACCACTGTTAATATCCCTGGGTTTTGTAGTAAAATTGTAGTTTTTCGGGTTGTTGTTAGAGGTGTTTTCTTTTGGTTTATAATAATCATATTCTTTAGGTCTGTCATTCGATATATTGCCTTTGGGCTTATTATATTCTCTTGGCTTATCACTAAGAGTATATTCTTTCGGCTTAACATCAATTGATGGTTCTTTCGGTTTGATGCTGTATGAATTAGCATTTGTATTTACTCCGGTGTTATTAAGGCCTTTGGGACGTTTCATATCATCATCTTTACTAATAATTATTCCATCATCGTTCTTGATCTTTCCTCCGGAGTTATTCCCTACACCAGGGCGGCCAGGGCTGTTATTGCTGCTAACGATTACATTACTTCTCCCCTTTCGTGGCCCGTAGTACACATTGGATTGTTTACCACCTGAATATCCGCTATAAGATCCACTATAATACCCGTCATAATATCCATTGTTGTAGCCGGAATAATAGCTGTTATATCCGTAGGGAGAATAATAATTTCCGGGATAATAATAGGGGTTTGAATACCATACACTTCCCCAGCCCCACGAATAGCCTATACCAAATGTTATAGATGGGTGATGATGGTAGCTGTAATAACCGGGATAATAGGTATAAGTAGGAGCATAAATGCTTGAGCCATAATAATAGGGGTCAGAATTATACCAGTAGTAATCTGTATAGTAAGGGGAATAATAGTTAGAGCCGCAATAAGAACTGTTAAATCTTCTTATCCTGGAAGCATAATAATAATCATGATCATCATAATAATAATCGCTTCCATAATCACCGCCATCTGAATAATCAGGGTTGGCGGTTTTAGAAGTATAATTATCAGGATCACTGCTTTTTGAGTTTGCAGAAGCATCCTGGCTGGTTTTATTTTCTATTTTTACTGTTCTGTCTTTTGAAGAATAGTAAAGGTCGTCATTTTCAGTTGTTTGTGTGTTTTGACTGCCGGCACAACCCCAAAGGGAAAAGCCAAATATGACTACCAGCGAACGAAGTAAATTTGTAGTTTTCATAATTATATAAGTTTAGTATTAAATATTTGACAAAATACAACAAATTAAGTTTAATATACAAATTAAATAACTTATCTTTGGAAGTTCAAATTATCATCATAAAATAATGTTAAACAAAACCCGTACCAAAAATATAATTCAATAGTAATTCGATGGTAATTCAATGGTAATTCGAGGGTAATCCGATAGAATTACAATTGAGTTACAACTGAATCAAGTGTTAATAAAGTTACGAGTTTTAAATTATAAAGTTAGACAACATGCAAAAAATAACAACAGAACAGATAACTTTGTAAAACAAATGGCATACGATTCAGTAGATAAATTACAGAACGCTCTTGGAGAAAAAGTGTTCCACTACACGCAGGACAAGAAAAAAGCAGCAGGCAGAGCACTTGGAACAATGGTTGAAATCATTAACTATTATCTCCTAAAGACCTGGGGCTTTAATAACTCGACTTCTATAGAAAGAGGACTTGTTGAGTATGGAAACGAAGATATAGCACATAATGTTGAGTACTCGTTACATCCGATAACCAAGGAGCATGAAATTACTGTTACCAATGATGGTAACTCGATTACAGCAACTAAGATTTTAAAGGCTTTAGAACAAGAAGCCAATATTTCAAAGTTTGAGAAAAAGAACAACAACCTTCTCGACAAGCATAACATTCTTCGTAACGCTTGTACAATTGGCGAATCAAACGACTCATTTTTACTGACCAGTTTTAAAACCGTTGGACAACAAGAGCATGAACTATTAGTATATGAGCAAATGCAAAAACCTTATGCATTTTTTGAATGCAAAAGGGTAGGGGTTGAGGAAGGCAACAAAAAAGGACCCCAAACTATTGAAAAAGCAAAACAGGGAGCATACGTTGCAAGAACTGCATCCTCACTACAAAAAATCAGGACGGACACGGGAGAAAAATATGGGATAATTTACCGCTCTGACAACGAACCATACATTAAGCCTTACATTGAGTTGATTGAGGAAATCATTTACTCTGACGACACCGAATTACTACAAAAATTCATCCTAACCGTTGGAGTGGTTAGCAATCATGGAAATTGGTTTACGGCAGACAATCACAACAAAGAATTGAAAGTTTTAGCTCAGTCCTACGATTGGCTTATTTTCTTGACAGATAATGGATTGGCTCAATTCATTGATGAGCTATTACTTAATCCAACTCAAGAATACATCAAAGTACAAGAAGCATTCAAAAACAGCTATTCTGCTAATAAAAAGCGGAATGTTTTTACAAAAGTCAAAATGGATTTTGAAGCAGACACTGTGTTGCTCAAATACTTCTCTGACAAATTGAATGAAATTGAAGGTTGGTTTAATATCATAGCACCAGAGAGGAAATCAATAACAGAACTAAAGGACGAACTGAAAGAGTTACGTTCCAAAAACTGGAAAGAAATACTATGAGCGCAGGAAGAACAGTAAATTCTCAAAGTCAAACATGGGGAACTCCCCTTAAATATGTAAATGCTATTAAGCGTTTGTTTGGTGGCTCAATTACATTAGACCCTTGCTCAAATGAGTACTCTATAGTTCAGGCTGAAACAGAATTCATGCTGCCTCAAATTGACGGACTTCGAGAAGATTGGAACTACCCGACAATTTATATGAATCCACCATATGGCGCTGACAGAGAAAAAAGAACAACAATAAAGAATTGGTTAGCTAAGTGTGCTTTGACTCATCAGAAATATGGTTCTGAAATATTGGCTTTAGTTCCAGTAGCGACAAATACAGGTCATTGGAAACAAAGCGTTTTTGGACAAGCAAGAGCCATTTGTTTTCTCTATGACACAAGACTTAAATTCCTTGAAAATGGTTCAGGTGCCGGCAAAGGTGCACCTATGGCATGTGCAATGATTTACTGGGGACAGAACTACGAAAAATTCTACGACATATTTATTGAGTACGGAGCTGTCGTTGACCTATCAAACCTCCAAGGAGAAGGAATCGGAGCAACAAGAAAGTACATGAAATTAGAATACGAATAATAAAATGCTAATATACATAAAATGAGCAAAGCGTTACCAGATAAAAATAAAGACTTTTCCGCATGGTATAACGAACTGATAAAAAAAGCTGACCTGGCTGAAAATTCTGTGGTGCGGGGGTGTATGGTTATCAAGCCTTATGGTTTTGCTATCTGGGAAAAAATGCAATCTATCCTGGATAAAATGTTTAAAGATACAGGACATTCCAATGCATATTTTCCATTGCTTATCCCTAAATCTTATCTGAGCAAAGAAGCAGAACATGTAGCAGGTTTTGCAAAAGAATGTGCTGTAGTAACGCATTACCGGCTGAAAAATGCTGAAGATGGCAGCGGCCTGGTTGTTGACCCCGAAGCAAAGTTAGAAGAAGAATTGGTCATAAGGCCTACTTCAGAGACCGTTATCTGGAATTCCTACAAAAACTGGATACAATCATACAGGGATCTGCCTATATTGATAAACCAATGGGCTAATATAGTGCGTTGGGAAATGCGAACCCGCTTTTTTTTGCGCACTACCGAATTTTTATGGCAGGAAGGGCATACAGCACATGCTACTGAAAATGAAGCCGTTGAAGAAACACTAAAAATATTGAGCTTATATGCTGAATTTGCAGAAAAGTACATGGCAATGCCCGTGCTTAAAGGCAAACAAACTGAAAATGAAAAATTCGCTGGCGCTGTTGATACTTATTGCATAGAAGCATTGATGCAGGACGGCAAAGCATTGCAGGTGGGCACATCCCATTTTCTTGGACAAAACTTTGCCAAGGCTTTTGATGTAAAGTTTGCCACACAGCAAGGCGGTACTGATTATGTTTGGGGCACTTCCTGGGGGGTAAGTACCCGGCTTATGGGTGCGCTGATCATGGCTCATGGCGATGACCATGGTTTGGTATTGCCGCCTTTACTTGCACCTTTTCAGGTAGTGGTAATTCCTATATATAAAAGTGCGGAGGAACTGGCAGCTATTGGTGAAAAAGCAAGTAAGATCATAAAATCGCTCCGGGATAAAGGTATATCAGTGAAATATGATGACAGAGATACCCATAAACCAGGTTGGAAATTTGCTGAATATGAGCTTAAAGGGGTGCCTGTAAGGATTGCTATCGGACCCAGAGACCTTAAAAACAATACAGCAGAAGTTGCAAGACGGGATACCATGGAAAAAGAAAATTATAATGCTGATAATTTGGCTGAAAAAATTGATAAACTGCTGCTGGAAATTCAACAAAATATCTATGATAAAGCGCTTGCCTTTCGCGAAGAACAGACCACAAGCGTTGATTCCTACAAAGAATTTAAAGAAGTTATACAGAATAAAGGAGGTTTTATATTAGCACACTGGGACGGCACAACTGAAACAGAACAGAAAATACAGGAGGAAACAAAAGCAACCATCCGGTGTATTTTGATGGATGGACAGAATGAAAAAGGGAAATGTATTTATTCGGGAATGACATCTGAGAAAAGGGTTATTTTTGCAAAAGCGTATTGAAATCAGTTAACAGTAGACAATTGACAATTGGTAACTATTGACAATTGTCTACTGTTAACTGTCAACTTTTTATTAACTTTGCCCATTCCAATGACAATAGAACTGATAAGTGTAATAGTACTGGTTCTTATAGGGGTTGTGCTCATTATTATTGAAGTGATCTTTGTTCCGGGAACCACAGTAGTAGGGATCGTAGGATTTTTGTGTGCCGTTGGCGGTATTTATTTAGCTTATGATAACTTCGGGAATCAAACGGGGCATATATTATTAGCAGTAACATTTATCGTTACAGTCGTTATATTGATAATAAGTTTCAAATCAGGGACATGGAACAGGTTTGCATTAAAAGGGTCTATTAAAAGTAAGGTCAATGAAGGTAAAAAAGCGGAGCTATCAATTGGGGATGTTGGTAAAACAACTTCTGCCTTAAGACCAATAGGAAAAGCAGAATTCAATGAAAAAATTTTTGAAGTTACGACTTTAAGCGCTTATCTTGTAGCAGATAAAAAGATCAGGATAATCAAAATCGAAAGAAATAAAATTATTGTTGAACCATTAATATAATAATAAATCTGTATCCATTTATCATCATAAAAATAAAAAGGTAGAACTTTATAATTTTGATGAAGAATTTGTTTTAATTGCGGGCGTAAAAATAATCATGGATCAAATTTTATAAAAATAAACCTTTAAAATAATCTAAAAATGCCTATACAAATATTAATACTCGTAATAATAGCTGGAATAATTGGCTTTTTTATATTCCTTTATTTTGTTCCAATAGGTCTCTGGATCACGGCTATTTTTTCCGGTGTCCGTGTCGGTTTGTTTGAACTGGTATTTATGAGGATACGTAAAGTGCCTCCGGGTGTAATTGTTAACTCTTTGATCACTGCCGTAAAAGCAGGTTTAAATGTTACCTCCACAGACCTGGAAACACACTATTTAGCAGGAGGTCATGTACCTTCTGTTGTTAAGGCATTAATATCGGCTGACAAAGCAAATTTGGAGTTGGATTTCAAACAAGCAACAGCCATAGACCTTGCAGGAAGGGATGTTTTTGAAGCGGTGCAAACCTCTGTTAATCCCCGGGTGATCAATACACCTGATGTATCAGCCGTAGCGCAAGACGGAATTCAATTGATCGCAAAAGCAAGAGTAACGGTAAGGGCAAACCTTGCCCAATTGGTAGGCGGAGCGGGTGAGGATACCATTCTGGCAAGAGTTGGTGAAGGAATTGTTACCTCCATTGGCTCTTCTGCAAGCCATAAGGCAGTACTTGAAAATCCTGATAAGATATCAAAGCTGGTTCTGAACAAAGGGCTGGATGCAGGCACTGCTTTTGCCATACTATCCATTGATATTGCTGATGTGGATGTAGGGAAAAATATAGGCGCCATATTACAAACTGACCAGGCAGAGGCAGATAAGAAAATTGCCCAGGCAAAAGCAGAAGGAAGAAGAGCAATGGCTGTTGCTGTTGAACAGGAAATGACAGCAAAAGCAGCGGATATGCGCGCTAGAGTAATTGAAGCTGAAGCAGAGGTACCTAAAGCTATGGCAGAAGCATTCAGAAAAGGTAACCTCGGGATCATGGACTATTACAGAATGAAAAATATAGAAGCAGATACGGGCATGAGAGATTCCATTGGCGGTACGAAGAAAGGGCCTAAGGAGTCTGATAAATAAAAGGCTATGAAGTTGCAAAATGCTCACCAGAAGATCATTTGTCAAAAAAACTTTAGTTGGGACAGCAGCAGTTGGCCTATCTTATATACCTTACCTACCTGCCAACCTGCCCGCCCAAGGCCTATGGCAGGTGGGAGCCTGGGCGCAGGCAGGTGATCTTCCGGGTGAGTCAATCCCATTTTTATCGGGAAAGGATATAGTAAAACTAACCATCCTCCATACCAATGACCTGCATTCCCGCATTGAACCCTTTCCTGAAGATACCCCAAAGTATGGCGGCATGGGCGGTATGGCAAGAAGGGCAGCCATAATCAAAAAGATCAGGGAACAGCAACCGAATGTGCTCTTGTTTGATGCAGGAGACATTTTCCAGGGGACTCCCTATTTCAACTATTTCGGAGGCGAACTGGAGTTCAGGTTGATGAGTGAAATGGGTTATGATGCCGCTGTTCCGGGCAATCACGAATTTGACAATGGGCTGGAAGGTTTGGCAAAACAATTACCTCATGCCGCCTTCCCTTTTCTAATTGCCAATTACGACTTTTCAAAAACAATATTGAAAGATAAGTTTCATCCTTACAGGATCTTTGAAAAAAGAGATGTCAGAGTTGGCGTTTTTGGTTTAGGAATTGAATTAAAGGGTTTGGTTAATGAAAAACTCTACGGTAAAACTATCTACCTCGATCCAATTGATGCAGCAAAAGAAATGGTTCAGGAATTAAAACGCAAAAGATGCGACTTGATAATATGCCTGTCACATTTGGGCTACAAATATGGATCTGACAAAATATCTGACCAGGTAATTGCCCAAAAAGTCGAAGGGATAGACCTGATCATTGGCGGGCATACGCACACATTTCTTGATAAACCCACAGTAATGCAATCACCTTCTGGTAAAAATGTACTGATAAACCAAGCTGGTTGGGCCGGTATTAAGATTGGAAGAATTGATTATGTTTTTCAAAAAAGATCAAAAAATAAGACTCCCAAAGGCTCGGTTTTGAATGTTATAAAAAAATAAAATGACTGTTCGCTTTTTTACCTGCCCGCCACCCACTGGCTTTAACATAGCAGGCAGGTACCTAATAATTTTAATTAGCATGATTGCATGGTTGCATGGATGCATGCAGTCATGCAATCATGCAGCCATGCAGTCAAGAAAACAGTTAGGTATAAACAAACGGATACTCATTAAAAATTATTTTTAAAAAAACTTTTATTAAAATTTGTTTTTTATTAAAATTGTTGCTCTTTTTAAGCATTATTTACTCCGTTTAGAAACCTATTATGAATCATGCACAAGCAGCGTAAAACAGTGTGGAATAATTGTCTCCAAATGATAAAGGAGAATGTCAATGAACAAAATTTCAAAACCTGGTTTGAACCTATTGTGCCTGTCAAATTGGATAATAATGTGCTCACGATCCAGGTTCCCAGCAGATTTTTCTATGAATGGATTGAAGAGCACTATGTCCACATTCTGAAAAAAGCAATTCATCAGGAGTTAGGACAGGAAGGGCGGCTCGAATATTCTGTTGTAGTAGATAAAGGAGATACCACCCACAAGCCTTATACAATTAATTTACCTGCCGGAGATTCTTTCCAAAATTATTCAAACGTCAAGGTGAAACAAAAGGTGGTTAGTAATCCTTTTGCGTATAAAAATATTAATAAAAGTAAGTTTGATTCGAATCTTAACCCCCATAAAAATTTCGAATCATTTTTAGAAGGTGATTGCAACCGCCTTGCACGTGTTGCCGGTGAACGTATTTCTGAAAAACCCGGCACTACCGCCTTTAATCCATTAATGATCCATAGCGCTCCCGGGCTGGGGAAGACGCATCTTATCCAGGCTATCGGTAATCAAATAAAACAGAATGATGCTGAAAAACTTGTACTTTACCTGTCTTCTGACAATTTTTTCAATCAATATATAACTTCAGTAAAAAGCAACAATTCACAGGATTTTATTAATTTTTATTTGCAGATAGATGTGCTGATTTTAGATGATATACATAACCTGTCAGGAAGAGAAGGGACACAAGAAATATTTTTTCATATATTTAACGATTTGCATAATGCACGTAAACAGATCATTCTTACAAGCGATGCTCCTCCTAAAGATCTGGTAGGAATTAAGGAACGGTTGATCTCAAGGTTTAAATGGGGATTGATTGCAGATCTGGAGCAACCTGATTTTGAAACCAAGTTTGCGATCATAAAAAGAAAAATTCAATATGACGGTATCAATTTCCCTGATAATGTGGTAGAATACCTCGCCCATAGTGTAGATACAAGTATCAGGGACCTGGAAGGTGCGATCATTTCATTGATGGCTCAATCATCTCTGAATAAAAAGGAAATTGACCTTGAAATTACCAAACGAATACTGCAAAACATCGTTACAGATATCGTAAAAGATGTCAGCATTGATTTTATCCAGAAATCTGTTGCCAGATTTTCCAATATAGATGTTGACGATCTGTCTGCTAAAACCAGGAAAAAAGAAATCGTAATAGCAAGACAAACGGCCATGTATTTCGCTAAAGAATACACCAATCTTTCACTTAAATCAATAGGCGAGCATTTTGGCGGAAGAGACCACAGCACTGTTCTCCATGCTATCCAATGTGTTAATGATATGCTTACTACAGACAGGCATTTTAAAGTAGCTTTTAACGAACTTCAGAAAAAACTTCAATTAAAATCTATTTGAGCGCAAAGCGAATAGAGCAAAGCGCATAGCGTTCCACGTTTTGGCTTTTGCTCTTTGTGCTACGCACAACAATAACTGATTTCAAAAAACTCTTTGAGGAGCAGAACGCAATACGCTATGCGCCATGCTCTATGCGCTAATGTGTGGGATCAACCTTATTATTGACAAAAGATCGAATATTGATGAGCGTTATATCATTAGAATGAATTCAGTAACCTGCCACAGAGGTCCTGATGCGACAAACTTTATTAAATCACGCTTTGCTGATTCACTTCAACAGACCATCTATATTGGTAATAACCGCCTCAAAATAATTGACAAAAGCGATCTGGCCAACCAGCCTTTTATCTCGCCTTGCGGCAAATATATTATTTCTTTTAACGGAGAGATCTACAATTATTTGGAATTAAAAAAGAATTTAGATGTACAATTAAAGACCACATCTGATACGGAGGTTTTATTACACCTGTTAATAAAATACAATATTGATGCATTGCAAATGCTCAATGGAATGTTTGGAGTTATTTTCTATGATGGGTTGAAAAATGAAGTAACTATCGCCAGAGACCGCTTTGGTATGAAGCCGGTATATTATTATGAAGATGAAAATTATTTTATCTGCTCATCAGAAATACAAAGTATTTTGTCTACCAATCTGGTAAAAAAAAAACTTAACTCAAAACAAATCCCACATTACTTAAGCTTCAAATTTGCCTGTAAACCCGAAACATTCTACCAAAATATCTATGAATTGGAAGAGGGGCATTACATAAAACAAGCCCCCCTAAATCCCCCCAAAGGGGGGACTTTGCCATCCCCTTTCCCTTTGGGCAGTGGGGTCGGGAAGTCCTCCCGAGTACTCGGGAGAGGACGATGTCCAGTGGACATCGAGCCAGCACTGCGGGAGGCAGGGGGGCTGTCATCAAAAGAGATCATAAATAAAACAGAAACTTTACTCATCAATTCAGTAGAAAAGCACCTGAGAGCTGACGTGCCTGCAGGTATTTTTCTCAGTGGAGGCGTAGATTCTACTTTACTGCTTGCCATTATCAATGAATTAGGAATTAAAAACTTTCCCTCTTTTACTATTGGAAACACAAACGATAAAGACTCGTTTGGCACCAAAGACCACTACTTTGCCGGAATTGCTGCCCAACAATACAAAAGCGATCATCACCATATAAATATAGACAGTTCTATTATGGACTATATTGATAAATTGATCGTTTCGCTGGACCAACCAATTGCTGACGGGGCTGCTCTGCTCACATATATCTTATCGGAAGAAACAAAAAACTTTATAACTACTGTGTTATCAGGAGCCGGAGCTGATGAAATGTTTGCCGGATACAACCGGCACGCTGCCTGGTATTTCTATCTTCGAAATCGAAATAAATTGTCCCTGATCAACTCGGGGTTAAAACCTGCTTTATGTAAATTGTCACGGTGTTTACCTACGGGTTTTGATCATCCATTGAGAGAGCCTTTCAGGTTGATCAGTAAATTTATCCACCAAATAGATAAAGACCCTGGTAAAACATTTGTTAATTTTACCTCAGCAGAAGGGTTTGATACAGCCCCCCTAACAGCCCCCCTAAATCCCCCCAAAGGGGGGACTTTGCCATTCCCTTTCCCTTTGGGAAGTGGGGTGGGTAAGTCCCCCCTTTGGGGGGATTTAGGGGGGCTGCTTGAGATTAATTATTATCTCAATAAAGGGTTACAGCTTGACAGATCAAGGTATTTAATATCAGACGTTTTGGCATTAACAGATAAGATGGCAATGCGTCATTCCCTGGAGGTGAGAATGCCATATTTAGATATGGAACTTACAGGTTTTATTAATACTATTGAGCCTGAAAAATTATTTAAACATGGTAGGAAATGGATATTGAAAAAGATATTAAATAATAAAAATGGAAGACAATATGTAAAAAGACGTAAAGAAGGTTTTGGTATGCCTTTTGGAAGCTGGTTAAAAGAAAAAAAATGTAGGTGGGTCAGTGATACTATGTTGAAAAAAAAACATCTTATTTACCAGTACGTTGATTATAATAAAACGTGTGAAATGATCAACACTCATTTAAAAAATAAAAGAGATTATTCAACCGAACTCTGGTCTTTATTTGTACTGACAAAATGGTTGGAAAAAGAATTTAATTAATTTATGAAGATCCTATACATACATCAATATTTTCGAACACCTTCTCAAGGCGGTCCTCTGCGTTCTTATTTCCTGGCGAAAACGCTGGTTAATAACGGATGTGAAGTTGAAATGGTCACTGCATATAACGGGAAAGGTTACGTATGTGAAAATATTGATGGTATAAATGTTCATTATCTGCCGGTTTATTATGATAACGGGTTAGGTTTTTTCAGCAGGATGCTTGCCTTTATTAAATTTATTTATAAAGCATACAATGTTTCTAAATCTATCCAAAATATCAACTATTGCTATATCACCTCTACGCCCTTAACGGTAGGTGTGATCGGATTGCTGCTGAAAAAATACAGGAGAATGCCCTATTATTTTGAAGTCAGGGACTTATGGCCCGAAGCTCCCATACAAATAGGCGTTATCAAAAATAATATTATTAAAAAGTTATTGTTCAGCTTAGAAAAATATATTTATTCTAATGCTGAAAGTATAATTGCCCTTTCACCAGGTATTAAAGACAGCATATTAAAGGTAGTGCCTGAAAAATCCGTAATAGTGATCCCAAACATGAGTGATTGCAATTTTTTTAATCCCGCCACAGGCAGGGGGCAAAAAGATGAAGGATTGGTTGATAAATACAATGTTTCAGGAAAATTTGTCATCACCTATTTTGGGGCTGTTGGCAGGGTCAATCAGCTATCTTATATGCTGGATGTTGTCAGAGTCTGCAAAGAAAAAGGATTAAATGATATTCTTTTTATTATCGCGGGGAAGGGTGCAGAAATGCAAAATATCCAAAGATCCGCTCAAAAATCAGCGCTTAACAACCTAAAATTTTTAGAATTTCTCAATAGAGAAAATCTGAAAGAGCTATTAAATATATCTGATGCTGTCTTTATATCTTTTGTTAAAATACCTGTAATAAAAAGCAGCAGCCCCAATAAATTTTTTGATGCAATTGCCTCAGGCAGTTTGTGTATAGTAAATTTCCAGGGCTGGATAAAAGAGTTGATCGAAAATAATCACTGTGGATTTTATTGTGACCCGGAAAAACCAGAAGAATTTATCAAGAAAATAACTCCTTTTCTACAGAATAGTGAATTGTTGTTACAAGGCAGAAATAATGCAAGGAAATTAGCTGAGTCAAAATTTTCGAGAGAAATGTTAACGAAACGATTTTTAAGATTATTTATTACCGATACCAAAATACCGATGGTTGCTAATCCCGCCTATGGCGGGATTAATAAGCTTATAGCTCCTGATTTGGTATTGCAAGCAGATGCTTCGCTGTAATACAACAAAAAATAAAAAACATTAAAACGCCTTTTATTCAAATCGTTATACGGTTGTCAATTATTGCATAACCATTGAATTACCACTGAATTACCATTGAATTACTACATTCTGCCCGGCTTATACTTTGACAACGTAAAGATTTTTTGTGCATCTGTATCTTCCATTAAATCCTGCAAAGTCACATCTGTATTTTGGATCATATATTTTTTTATAATTTCCCAACCCAGCCACCTGCCAATTCTGCCAGGGCATACCTTTCCGATTTCAGCCGTATATGGCCTTTCACCTGTATATTTTGTAATTATCATCGGATTGGTTTGGTATAATAATTCTCTTTTGATAAAATGTGTCCAGATAATATCCTGGATTTCATAACAATCACTTAACTCCCGGCTGGTATAACCAATGATAATACTATCTTCAATACAGGGAAGTATTTGTTTTGTAAAATAATATAATTTACCATAATATATCATTGCTGCTAACAGCGTTGAATTTAAAAAGTCTGTTTTATTGTAGCTTTTTGAGATTGACATCACGCTATAAGGTACAATATATTCTTTGGTAAACCTTCTTACAATATATTCATAGAATCCTTGTTCGGTCGGTGGCCTCCATCTCGCCTGTTCCCCAAGGAAATAATCTATCCCGATAATTATTACGCTATCAGAAACAAAGAGATCATTGGTGGGAATATTGATCTGTAACCCTGCTAATCCGAAACCGGTAACAACCGTGTATATTTCAGGTGTAAAAAAATCAGGGTAATAATATTTTACATTTTTAAAAACGCTTTCAAAATCTTTTTTCAGTTCTGAAAAATCACCGAAAACTTCCTGGCATTCCTGGTATAAGGTGTCAAGATATTCGTTAGTGATGAGTATTTCAATATTATTGATCAATATAGAATCATGGGGATAGGATGATCTTTTTAGGTATTTTTCTGAAAACCAGGAATTTTCATCCAAAAAAGATACGATCTCATCGTTCGATTTGAGGTTAAACATCTCCTGCTCAAGCCGATTAACATGAACTTCAATGCCAATACCTGATACATCAGGCCCCTTGTCACATTCGCTGCTGCATGCATATAGGGTTGAAACCAAAAGCACAAAGCTCCCCGGGTAACCCGGGAGCATATTGCGAATAGCGCGTAATAAAAAAAATAGTGATCGCTTCATTTCTTTAGCGTTTAAGGGTTACCCCGCACATAAATTTTTTAATTAAATGTGTTAATTTATAATTTATATTCTATAACTTTGTCCCGTTGCTGGAAGCAGGTATAACAGGTTAGCGACAAATTGCAAAGATGCTAAATTTTTTTCAAGACTTCACTTGAAAAAAAGCCTTTCGGGGAATACCAATAAAAAATGCTAATATACTAATGAATACTAATGATACTAATAGAAAAGAAATGTATACTAAGAAGCAGAATAAAAATATTCGTATCATTAGTATAAATTCGTATATTAGCATTATACCCTCTATAGAATAATAAACAAAGAGCGGAGTCTTGAAAAAAAAATTAGAGCTTCAAAATCCAAAATTGATAACATAATTATACAATGGAAGAATTAATAAAATTGAGAAATTACGTCAAATCAGGAAATTATAACGGTGCATTATTACTAATTGAAGAATTAGAAGAAATGAGTTTGAGCGACAAAATAAATAAAATCTGCAGTTTTTCAATTAATTTACTGAACCATTTGATCAAACAACAAGCTGAAAAAAAAACAACACGTTCATGGGAAGCATCAATTGACTTTTCAGTCTTTCAGATAAAAAGGACGAACAAACGTTATAAAGCAAAAGGCTTTTATGTAAGTAAGGTAGTGCTCAGGAATATTTTGAAAGACGCGTTTCCTTTGGCTGTAAAAGAAGCAGCATTAGAAGTTTTTGAAGGTAAATACTTAGAAAATGAATTGGAAGATTTGATAGATAAAAATCAGATCATTCAGAAAGCCTTAACGCTCATTACAAATTAAAAATTGAATAAACTATGAAAAAGTTATTATTATTTATCGTATTAGGATTAATATCCGCTACAGCATTTAGCCAGCAAAAATACAAAATCGGGCTGAAGGCAACTCCTTTAATGTTTGCCTGGAACAGGGTGGTTGATCCAAGTGAAGAACCCAAAAAACAAAAAGGCCTACATCCAAGATTCGGAGCAGGCGTTTTTTTTGATTACTTTTTTATTGGGCAAAATTATGCTTTCAGCACGGGAGTGACTTATGCTATTAAAGGGGGTAATATTGAATATCTTTGGGTAGATAAAAATAAACGATTTATGGTGGAAGATAAAAATATAAAAGAAGGAGGTATAAAAATTACTAGATTTGTATTACAATATATTGAGATCCCTGTTTCAGTTAAGCTTTATACAAATGAAATTAGTACAGATATGAAACTTTATTTCCAGGTTGGGATATCAGGCAATATTCTTATATCGGCTAGAGTTGATAATGAAAAATCTATTTTGAGGTATGATTCATTAAAAACCGGTACAGATTCCACCAGTTCATTCAAATTAACAAAGAATTTTTTTCCAATAGAAGCCTCTCTTGTTTTTTCAACTGGTATTGAGCTGCAAATGGGAGAAAATACCTATTTTTTTACCGGTTTTACGTTTAATCACGGCTTGACCAGTATAGATAGATTTTTTAAGAAATCACCAGATGAGGATGGATATGGTGGACATGATATTGATGGTTTTGTGTTGAAAAATAGTTATTTTGGTATTGATGTGGGGTTGAAGTTTTAAGATATTATTTGTATAAATGAACAAAGAAATAACAGATAAAATCTTAAAAAAATAACGTTATGATCTATGCAATTATTTTGGGTGTTCTTCTAATTGGTTATATTAGTGCACTGTTTATAATTACTATTATATACGACATGGAAGATAGAAAAACATCCAAGAAACAAGATGTTATTTAGCAATTGCAAAAAACTTTCAACATGAACCACTATCTCACAAAGGCGCAGAAGTTATACGCTTTATCAAAAAAGGAACTGAACAATGCAAAACATTCCAACGATGATGAGATTGCCCGCGATGCTGCCGGTAAAGCATGGATTGCAACTACCGATGGCTTTCTCGGATTTTTGCTGACAAACAGTGTTAAAGAGAAAGACTTTCCAAAGAGTGAACGCAGTCGCCAGAATTTATTAGCCCGATACGGTAATGAAAAAATGCGACAATTGTATGGGCGTATTGTGGGAGATATTCATCAGAGAGCTTATTATGAAGGAATAATAAATTACACATTTCTTTTTGAAGCATTTTCTGATGTCAAAAAATTTATTCACCGTTGTAGAACGGGGGCTAAATCCGCCTAAGGCGGACTCCGTATTTTTTAGTGTTGTCAATTCTTCCGACTTGACGATTCATTTGTTTTTATTGATGTGGGGTTGAAGTTTTAAGATATTATTTAGCAATAAACAAAAAATCACTTCCCGGTTCATTGCTTCCAAATTCCCCCGCCCGTGGTTCAGGAGTAACCTTCTCAATGTAAGTAATAATTTCTCCTAAAGTTAATATCCCATCTACACCTCCATAACTTCGCAAAGCCTCCAGAAACCTGCGTACAAATGGTGAGTGATGCCCCGGCCTGCCATCGGGCACGTATTCTTTGCCACCGGAGGTAATATATCTTCGTGTTTTATATTGCAGTTTACGTTTAATGAATTTTTGCTTGTCAATATCACTGTACAGATCAATTCCCCTGGTGGCAATTAATGGGTCAAAGGTGCCTCCAAAGCAAACGTCCAGCATGAGGAAAATATGTTTGCAGGGAATGTTGTTGACTATGGTTCGCAAATTTGAATGAGAAAGATAGCTTTCCTTAATTTCATCATTTGCCTTAGAATCTTTATTTACAAGATAGCCTTCACTAAAAATATCGTCATATACACCATGCCCGGCTACAAAGATAAATAACTGGTCATTATCATTATATGACATCGTAGCATATTCTCTGAGCTTGCCGAGTATACCGGCACGCGTAGGATTAAGAACCGTAGAGATCCGAAAACCATAACTTTGCTCCAATTCTTTAGAAACTGCATTGGCGTCAAAAACCGGATTTGTCAGATTCTGGATGTTTTCATATTCATTGGTAGCAAACAACAAGGCATAATCTGTACCACGCAGATTACCGGGCTCCTCTTCAATGATGACACCCTTTACTTTTCTCTCAACCGTAAACTTTTCTTCTGCTATATTATCCTTCATATCCACTGCTTTCACTACTACTGTGTTGTCGCCATAAGCCAGGCGAATCTGCCCGGTAAAGCTCCCATCGCTTTTCATTTCAACCTCAAGCCCATTAACAGTTAATTCAAATATACCTTTTGCTGATGTAACTTTTCCTTTCACGGTGATCAATTTATCGGTATGTATCAGCTTATTGCCTCTCCTGATCTTTGGTTCTATGATACTTATTTGAGGTTTTATGACTACAGAAGTTGTATGGATATTCTGTTCTTTGGAAACGTAACCGGTCTTGCCTTCCACTAGATCAACCCTTACATGGGCGCTGTTTATCCACACCTCATCTTTGTTGTAAACGAAAAATTTGTAATCACCGGATTCCTCAAAGCTATACTTAAAGTAAGTATATACCCAATGTGTTTCTATGTCAAAACGCCTGGTTTCAACAAATTCTGAATAGTAGGAATCTTTTTTCTTATAAATATCAATAATGAGTTGCTTTGTCTTAAATTCAACTTTATTATCTATCAAACAATAAATATTGCCATCTTTACTGATCTCCCACACTTTAGCGGGCTTGATGGGCAACCCATTTTTATCAATATCCTCGCAAAAAGTTAACACTGATGAGACATAGTGATCAGATGTTAATTTGCCGGTATTAGAATAATCTAACTTTTTGCCAACGCCATCTTTGGAGTTAATGGTAACATATTCTGTATTGATCCAAGCTTCACCTTTATTATATACATTAAATTTGTATTCCCCTGACTCATCAAAGGTATATTTGAAAAAAACAGAATTTTTATCAGGTTCAATATCTATATATTTGGTATCTACAAATTTTGAATAATCAGTACCTTCTTTTTTAAAAACATCTACGATCAATTGACTGGTTTTTAGCGGGGCTTTATTATCTACCTTACAAAATACGGAGCAGCCATTTTTACCCAAATTCCACTTTTTGGCAGGTTTAAAGCATTTACCTTTTTTATCTACCCCTTCACAAAAAGTTAATGCAGATGAAACATAATAATCGGTGGAAACAACTTCGCTTTGATCATTGGTATCAGCATATTCGTATTGAAAATCTGCTTGTGATCCTTCGGATAATTTTATGGTTACATAATCTCTATCCAGTTCCTTTTCATTTGCATCAAGGAAAGTTATCCTATACTCCCCAGCTTCTGTAAATTGATAATCATACAAAGCCCAGTTTTTCTTACTCTCTAAAGTAATTGAACGGGTATCATATTGATCGTATTTAGTACCTGAAAGTTTATTTATTGATAAGCTTAATTTTGATGTGATAATGTTATCGCTGCCATTGTTGTAGAGAATATACACGTATCCGCCCGTAGGTTTGATAGTCCAGGTATTTGATTTTCCTATAGGTTCCCCCTCTTCAGTATAATTGCTGCAGAAATAGACTTTTTGAGAAAAGGCCGGGAGAAATGTAAGGCTTAATACTAAAATTAAGACGAATTTAGTTGAGGTCATGATTTTTTTAAAATGAAATACAAAAATTAAAATAGAACAGAAAAGGATTGAACATAAGTAAAGAAAATATTTAATATGCAAGAAAAAATCAATTTTAGTTATATTTGCTGTTATTATTTTTTGATTAGGTGTCGGACACCTTTAATTCATTGAGTATCAAATATTTTTAGTCAAGTTTCTAAATCCAGTTGCCATATTGTTATAATGGTTTGATTGTTATTTTCTTTTTTGCTCCCGAGTACTCGGGATGGACTGCCGACTTCCGACTGCTTTTACAATTACCTTAATTCTAACAACAACTGCGTGATATTGATTTCATTTACCCTGAACTTTAATAAATATATTCCCTTGCCATAACCCAGGTCTTTTGCAGAAAACCCGTATTGGTGTCTGCCTGCATTTTGGTTTTTATTTACCAATGTATGTATTTTTTTACCGGTAATGTTGTATATTTCCAAAGATACATTGGTTTTTTCCGGCAGCGTGTAGCTGATGTTGGTTTTGCCGGTGTAGGGGTTTGGATAAACTTTGAGCTTTGAACTTTGAGCTTTAAGCTCATCAATGCCTGTACTTCCGGAACCCTGGTACTTGGCGAAGAAGATGTCAGTATTACCAACAGAAGTTAAATTCTGTACTCCCGCGCCCGGGTCAAAGTCGGCTGTGCCTTGAAAATATCCTGTTATGTATGCATTGCCGGAGGCGTCCGTGGCGATGCTGTTGCCCCTATCCCATGTGCTGCCGATGCTCTTCGCCCAGAGGTAATTGCCGTTTGCGTCATATTTGGCGAAGAAGATGTCAACTTGACCAACAGAAATTAAATTCTGTACTCCCGCGCCCGGGTCAAAGTCGGCTGTGTCTTCAAAAGATCCTGTTATGTATGCATTGCCGGAGGCGTCCGTGGCGATGCTGTAGCCGTAATCGGGTGATGTGCTGCCGATGCTCTTCGCCCAGAGGTAATTGCCGTTTGTGTCATATTTGGCGAAGAAGATGTCACGAGCGCCAACAGAAGTTAAATTCTGTACTCCCGCGCCCGGGTCAAAGTCGGCTGTGTCTTGAAAATATCCTGTTATGTATGCATTGCCGGAGGCGTCCGTGGCGATGCTGTTGCCGTGATCGGTTGTTGTGCTGCCGATGCTCTTCGCCCATTGGTAGGATTGGGCAAATGAGTTGCTTATCAGCAAAGCGATGGTTAATGAGAGTAATAAATTTTTCATTTTAATAAATAGTTAGTTATGTGGCAAAATTGCAGATGCGAAGATAATTATAAAAACACAAGCTTCTATGATATTACCTGAATTTTTATTTATTTTGTGTAAAATTGTATATAGTTAACTGTCTGGTTTAAAACGCTTGTATGGTTCTTTAGCTTTTTTACCCGTAATGTAGCTATTGCGATCAAATCAAGGGTTTAACTTTTTTCTTTTAATTGAATTTATATGTGATATAATTTATTTAACAAGGATGGCAACACAAGAATTAACAAAAAAGCAAACTTTCACCAAAAAAGAACTCTTAACCGATTACCTCATTGCCTGTGAGAGCCGGCAGGCGAGCTATATAGGGCGCAAGGAAGTGTTTATGGGCAAAGCTAAATTCGGCATTTTCGGTGATGGCAAAGAAGCAGCCCAACTGGCTATGGCAAAGGTATTCCGCAAAAATGATTTTCGTTCGGGTTATTACCGTGATCAAACCTTTATGCTTGCCATAGGTGAATTAACGCTTGAACAGTATTTTGCCCAATTATATAGCCATGCAGATATAGATGCTGATCCCGCCTCTGCCGGCAGAATGATGAACAACCATTTTGCTACGCGAAGCCTGGATGAAGATGGCTCATGGAAAGACCTCACACAATTAAAGAATTCAAGCCCTGACCTCTCGCCCAACTGTGCACAAATGCCCCGTCTTTTAGGATTAGCTTATGCCTCTAAGCTCTACCGCCAAAATCCTGGCCTCAAAGAGCTTGCAGGTTTTTCAGATAACGGAAATGAGATTGCCTTTGGCACCATAGGCGATTCTGCAACTTCAGAAGGCATGTTCTTTGAAACAATGAATGCTGCCGGTGTTTTGCAGGTCCCGATGCTGGTCTCTGTATGGGATGATGGTTATGGCATTTCTGTTCCCCGTAAATATCAAACAACAAAAGATAGTATTTCTGAATTGCTGCAGGGCTTTCAAAGGACAAAAGATAAAGATGGTTACGAAATCTTAACTGTATTGGGCTGGGATTATGAAGAATTATGTAAAACTTACCGGAAAGCTGAAAAAATCTGCCGTAAGGAACATGTGCCTGTTTTGATACACGTACAGGAAATGACCCAGCCGCTGGGACATTCAACATCCGGTTCACATGAGCGGTATAAATCTAAAGAAAGGCTTCAATGGGAAGATGATTTTGACCCGATCCGGAAAATGCGGGAATGGATATTAGACAATGAATATGCCGGTGCGGAAGAGCTTGATAATATTGAGCAGCAGGCAAAAGACAATGCAAAACAAGCAAAGGTAGATGCGTGGAATGCTTTTGTTAACTCCATGAAAGGTGATCAGGATGAAGCTGTTGACTTACTCTGGCAGTTGGCTAATGAAAGCGCTGAAAAAGAAAAAATCTTATCTGTAAAGGATAACCTTGAAAAAACATTAAACCCGGCCAGGGGGGATGCAATTGCAGCAGTCAAAAAGGTTTTGAGAATTGTAAGGTCTGAAGATACCCTGGCAAAACAAAAATTATTAGCCTGGTGTGAGAAAGTGAAGAAAGAGAACTACGACCGGTTTAGCTCGCATCTTTACAGCCAGTCTGCTGAGGCTGCACTGAATGTGCAGGAAGTAAAAGCTACCTATAAAGATGACTGCCCGGTAGTGGATGGCAGGGAAGTATTACTTGCTTGCTTTGATGCCGCTTTAAGCAGGGATCCCAGGGTACTTGCATTTGGTGAAGACCTGGGAAAGATAGGTGATGTAAACCAGGGATTTGCAGGTTTGCAGGAAAAATACGGGGAAATAAGAGTGACCGATACCGGTATCCGTGAATGTACGATCATTGGCCAGGGTATCGGGCTGGCCATGAGGGGATTAAGGCCTATCGCTGAAATACAATACCTGGATTATCTATTGTATGCGCTCCAGATCATGTCTGATGACCTTGCTACGGTCCAATACCGTACCAGGGGCGGCCAAAAAGCGCCTTTGATCATTCGTACAAGAGGGCACAGGCTGGAAGGTATATGGCATTCGGGTTCACCCATTGGCACGGTTTTACATAGCTGCAGGGGAATCTATGTATTGGTGCCCAGAAACATGACCCGTGCGGCTGGATTTTATAATACCATGCTGAGATCAGATGATCCTGCTCTTATCATTGAGTGTTTGAATGGTTACAGACTAAAGGAAAAACTCCCATCAAATATTGGTGAGCTTACTGTGCCTCTTGGTGTGCCTGAAGTTTTGAAAGAGGGAACCGATATTACCGTTGTCACCTATGGCTCCATGTGCAGGATCGTAATGGAAGCTGCTGATCAGCTTGAAGAAACAGGTATTTCCTGTGAAGTGATGGATGTGCAGACGCTTTTACCGTTTGATATTCATCATAAGATCGTGGAGTCTGTGAAAAAAACCAACCGTGTGATCTTCGCTGATGAAGACGTACCGGGAGGAGCATCCGCATACATGATGCAGGAAGTTTTAGAAAAACAGGATGCTTATTACTGGTTAGATTCACAGCCCCGCACTTTACCCGCAATGCCGCACAGGCCTGCCTATGGATCTGATGGGGATTATTTCTCTAAACCAAATGTTGAGGATGTTTTTGACCTGGTGTATGAAATGATGCATGAAGCAGAGACGCGTAAGTTTCCGGCTATATATTAGTGTTTAGTTGCGTAAGTTTTCTATAGATTTGCAAACAGGTTTTGAGGCGGGAAAAAGCCCCAAGTCCCAAATTCCAAGTAAAAAGTAAAAAGTAAAAAGTAAAAAGTAAAATGAAAAAAACTGCCTCCATATTTTTACTTTTTACTTTTTACTTAAAAGCAACGGACAGGAGGATATGAGAATTGGCAATAGAAATTGCTGATAAACTATACGAAATTATTGTAGCACGAAATTTATTTCGTGGTAAAATTATATATCCCGCGATATAAATATCGCGCTACAGTTAGTTTGATATTGCTGATGAGCTAAAAAAATATTATGAGCAGAATGTTAAATAATGAATGTAGAATGAATGCAAATAAGAATAAACGCAAATATGACCAAGAGCAAGAAACCTTCTGACAAGAAAACTTCGGAAATTCCCTCCCATATTCCATCTGAAATTTCCGAAGGTTGTGAAATGAAAATTTAAAATGAAAAAAACTGCCTCCATATTTTTACTTTTTACTTTTTACTTTTTACTTTTTACTTGGAGTTTGGGACTTTGGACTTAAATTCAATTATATAGATTATTTATGCAATTTAACACTAGCATTAGCAGGCTTTGCAAAATTTACTTTGAGATAGTAATCGGGGAAGTTTCTACTTTATTGCTTTTATTAAGAGCCCTGTCAACGAGTTGAATGGTAAACTTGATCATAGCGCTATCTAAGTGTTCGAACGGTCTGCAGCATGGATCAAGTAATTCATTAGTGAGTAGAAAAATACTATAATCTATTGTTCCATCAAGAGGGCCTGAATACCCTTCCGGGTACAACGGTGGAATACGACTTTTTTCATTTTGTGACCATAAAAAGACAGCACATGCATTAGAGTCGCAATATTCAAATGGTTTGAAAATAGTATCTTTTTCGATCAATAGATTTACATAAAAGTTAAATTCAGGAGTAGGATCATCACTTGTTAAACCTATATCTCCATCCCCATCTTTAAAATAAATATTAATAAATATTGAGTCACCATTACAAATAGAATTACAACAGGAAGGGTATAAAATACAATTTTTCTTTTTAATCTCTCTAAATTCAATACGAGGCATTTTATCCCATTCGGGTACTTTTTTGCAGCCGGAAAAGGATAAGGTTAGCGTTATAAAGGTTATAAAATATATTAATTGCCGGGCCATTTTATTGATTATTGATTATTTTATTGTTCAAAGGTAGGATATTAACGTATAAATTCATAGATCAATATAAAAAATAATGAGCTTTAGCGAAACATTCAAAAAAAAACTATTTGAAGTTGATAATAACAGCTTTGAAGCCTCTGCCATAAAGCTGTTCAAATACCAGGCAAAAAACAATAAGATTTACAATAAATATATTTCTTATCTCGGTATTGAGAAAGAAAGCATAAACAATATTTATGAAATACCATTTTTACCCATCAACTTTTTCAAAACCCAAAAAGTAGTTACAGGAGAACTTGGGATTGAAAAGGTTTTTATAAGCAGCGGAACTACCAAACAAAAAAAAAGTAAACATTACATCGCTGATCCGGAATTTTATTTAAAAGTATGTGAAGCCTCTTTTAAGGTATTTTACGGTGATATTTCTCAATATATTTTCCTGGCATTACTGCCTACGTACTTAGATCAAAAAGATTCTTCATTGATCTGTATGGTAGATCATTTTATTGGTAAGAGTAATTCTGATAATTCGGGTTTTATTATAGATAAAAAACCTGATTTAATTAATAAATTTGTAGTGGACGGGAGTAGAGTGGTTTTATTTGGCGTAACTTTTGCTTTGCTTGATCTGACAGAAAAATATGGCTGTAATCTTCCTGCCCTTCTTTCACAAAGGCAAAATAAGGCAGGCGGGGCAGACATCATAATTATGGAAACAGGTGGTATGAAAGGAAGAAGAAAAGAGCTTTTAAGAGAAGACCTGCACAATAAATTTAAAAATGGATTTGGTGTTCAGTATATTCATTCTGAATATGGAATGACTGAATTAATGTCTCAGGCTTATTCAAAGGGTTGCGGTAAATTTATGACACCCCCCTGGATGAGCGTTATATTAAGAGATTTTAACGATCCTCTCAATGTAAATAGTAAAATTAAAACCGGTGGGATCAACATCATAGACCTTGCCAACGTAGATTCGTGCGCTTTTATAGAAACACAGGATTTGGGACGTTTAAATAGTGATGGAAGTTTTGAAGCATTGGGCAGGATTGATAATGCTGACATTAGGGGATGCAGTTTGATGTATGATGGATGATGTAAAATGTATTATGATAATTTTTTTATTAAAAAAACATATATAATAATTTGGATATAAACTATTTTTATATTATATTTGTTTTATCAAATATAAAAGGTTACCTTTGTTAATAATAACGTATTATAAATTTATGGAAGTTATGAAAAAGTTAGTAATTTTATTATTTGTTGTTTCAATTTTAGGTATTACTGCCTGTAAAGGGCACCTTTGTAATACTTATAAAGTTGACAATAAAATTAAAAAAGCGGAGACAACTCAGGTAAAAGTTTAACTTTTCCTTGCATCAAAATTTTTGCTCCGGGGTGAAAAACCTGTTCAGGTTAGCATTGGATGGGAAGTACTGAGAGCAATGGTTGGAGTATGTCATAAATAATGTATAACTTATATGTTAAAGTAAAAGCTATAAATAGATTTTAAAACTAAAATATTATGAAAAAGGCTTTGATTATATTATTGGCTGTTTCAATTTTAGGATTGACTTCCTGTCTTCACCAATGTAATACTTATAAGGGAACTAGCCCTAAAAAACCAAAGACCAACATTAACAAAAAATAAGTTGCAAAATAAAATTGTTGCTTAGGATGTTTTATTGGGTATTGCATAAAGTTTAGCATCTTTTTCCGTGATCTCCTCCTGACTCATAATCACTAATCTTTCTACAACATTTCTAAGTTCGCGGATATTACCTCTCCATTCAAGGCTTTTAAGATAATCAATGGCTTTGGTGTGGATCTTTTTAGGAGTTGTGCCATATTCTTCTGCTATTTCTGTTAAGAATCTCTCTATAAGTAGCGGAATATCCCCTATTCTTTGATTTAATGGCGGTATGCTTATGATGATTACGCTGAGGCGGTGGTACAAGTCTTCCCTGAATTTCTTTTCTTTTATTTCGTTGAACAGGTCTTTGTTGGTAGCAGCAATGACCCTTACATTGACATTGATATCCTTATCCCCTCCTACACGTGCGATTTTATTTTCCTGAAGCACTCTCAATACTTTAGCCTGCGCAGCAAGGCTCATATCTCCAACCTCATCAAGGAAGATAGTGCCTCCGTTTGCTTGTTCAAATTTTCCAATTCTTTGTTTCATCGCTGAAGTAAAGGCGCCTTTTTCGTGTCCGAAAAGTTCACTTTCAATGAGTTCCGTAGGTATGGCAGCACAATTTACTTCAACCAAAGGCCCGTCAGCGCGGTTGCTCTTAAAATGCAGCCATTTGGCTACCAGTTCTTTGCCCGAACCATTAGGCCCGGTAATGAGTACCCTGGCTTCGGTGGGCGCTGCTTTTTCAATAGTTTCTTTAACTTGCTTGATGGCTTGGGATTCACCGACAATATCATATGCTTTTGAAATTTTCTTTTTAAGTGTTTTGGTTTCAGTTACTAAGCTGGATTTTTCATGTGCGTTTCTTACACTAATAAGCAGACGGTTAAGGTCAGGTGGTTTTTGAATAAAATCAAAAGCGCCCATTTTGGTTGCTTCTACTGCAGTTTCTATGGTGCCGTGTGCCGAGATCATAATAAATACTGTGTCAATACCTGATTCTGCGGTTTTTGTAAGCACTTCCATCCCGTCCATTTTGGGCATTTTGATGTCGCATAATACGATGTCATAATTATTTTTTTTGATCGATTCAAGGCCCTTTTCCCCATCTTCTGCTTCATCAACCTGGTATTTTTCATATTCTAAAATTTCTTTGAGCGTATCCCTTACGCTCTTTTCATCGTCTATGATCAGGATTTTTGACATGGGTGATGGGTTTTGGGTACCGGATATTTACTTTGACTTTTCCTGCAAAAAATATATAGCAGGAAAAGCACAAATATATTTATGAGCGTAAATATAATAATAATCAAAAATTAAAAAAACGCAAGCCTGTAAGCCGGATTCTGTCGTGTCTTATCATTTATCTGATCGGCCTACCCGCTGACATTGAGCGAGCAACTCTTTCCCCCGATAAATCGGGGGATGCCAGCTTATTTGGCCTTTCAACCCGTAAGGTTTACCCAGCTGTCCCGGTCACCCGGGGCACTGGTGGGCTCTTACCCCACCTTTTCACCATTACTCCTGATAAATCAGGGGCTGTTATTTTCTGCGGCACTGGCTGTTATTGCAGGGTCTCCCCCACAATACCTCCCGTTTCCCGGAGTACGGTGCTCTGTGTTGTCCGGACTTTCCTCCCCCTCCCAAGCAATCGGGAGAAAGCGATAAGACGGCTTGCATTTTTGCTCTAAAGTAAAAAATTTTACTAAATCAACAAAAAAAAATGAATATTGCTTTTTATCCACACACCAAAATCCTGTTAAATAAATTTGGTGTGAGGGTTTACAAAGATATGTGACTTTTACTTATACATTAAATAATTTCTTATATTTGCGATCATCTTCTATTTAATTTAAGAAATCATGAACAGTAATACCCTTGTAGTATAATATGGATAAGGACTTTCTAAGAGAAAAAATAAAGTTACTTACAGAATTGTTGAGAGGACTGTATGCTTTATTTATATTAATTGGTTCAGGCGCTGCAACTTTATTTGTGAGAAAAACTTTTTTAACAAATAGTTTCGATAATAATATAATGATTTCAGGGGGGATTTTTGAGATTATAATTTTTTTACTAATTTTGAACGTATATAAAAGAATAAATCAGCATATAAACAAATTAAAGTAATGATAACTTTTACATATATTGTAATGGGCCTCTTTGCACTTTCTGTTATTGGGCTTCCTATATGTTTAGTTTGGATAGAATGGCAGAGTGATAAGGAGCTTAAAAAAAGAGGTTTGATAAAGTAATCATATAAAGGAAAATATTCCCTACCTCTTTTACAAAAAAATGAGATTGCAATTCGAGGTTGCTGGTAGACCATCTAGAAAAAGTGTTGCAAAATCATGTTGGGCAAGTGATGAAGCAAACTATGTTTTAGAATTAAGATTAAAGGCTTTAGAAGCAAAACATAATGAAAATTTACTGGAACCAATCACCACTCCTGTAAGGATTAAGTTAACCATATTTTCTCCAAACATTACAGACAGAAGTAATTCTCAAACATATCTTGGTGATTTAGATACATTTATAGCAGGAGTTTTTGAATCATTGCAACCTGCAGATTCAAAAGTTATTCCAAATGACATATTCAACGGAAATGACGAAATTCATCCCTCTAAACCACTTATTTTATATGATGATGCACAAGTAGTGGAGGTATTAGCAAAGAAAATCAAAGATGGATCAGAGTACTATTCAGTAGTTATTGAAACTCTTGAAAAAAAGTATGATAGATCATGAATAAAAAATTATCATAAAAACTTTAAAATTATTGGAAATGGAGATTAGTGGAGAGAGTAAAACGATTTTAAAGAGGTTTAACGATGTGAAAATGAAAAGAGTGAAATTACTATCAAAGAAAGAGGTATTTAAGAATGTATAAATTATGTCAGAAAAAATAAGCACAATAGAAGAGTATCATAGCGAATATCAAAAAAGTATTTCGGACCCGGAGGAATTCTGGGCTGAAAAGGCTGGAAAATTTACGTGGAGAAAAAAGTGGGATAAAGTCCTTGAGTGGAACTTTCAGGAACCTGATGTAAAATGGTTCATTGGCGGCAAGCTTAATATCACTGAAAACTGCCTTGACAGGCATCTTCAGTCCCGTGGTAACCAGGCTGCCATCATCTGGGAACCCAATGACCCGAATGAAAAGGGAATTACGCTCACTTATAAAGAGCTGCATGAAAAGGTTTGCCGGTTTGCCAATGTTTTGAAAAATAATGGCGCTAAAAAAGGGGACCGTATTTGTATTTATATGCCCATGGTTCCTGAATTAGCTATTGCCGTGCTCGCCTGTGCACGTATCGGAGCTATGCATTCGGTCGTATTTGCCGGGTTTTCGGCAGCATCTTTATCTGACAGAATTAACGATTCAAGCTGCAACATTCTGCTTACTTCAGATGGAGGCTTTCGGGGCGCTAAAAGTATCTCTTTAAAAGAAATAGCAGATGAAGCTTTGGAATCATGCCCCTCAATAGCCAGGTGTATTGTTCTTAAAAGAACCAACACCGGCATCAACATGCAAGAAGGCAGGGATAGGTGGTGGCATGATGAAATTGACAAGGTAGAAAGCGACAATGATCCGGAAGTGATGGATGCGGAAGATATGCTTTTTGTTCTTTACACATCAGGATCAACAGGCAAGCCCAAAGGTGTGGTGCATACCATTGGCGGCTATATGGTTTTTGCCCAATATTCATTCCTCAATGTTTTTCAGTACAATGATGGAGACATCTATTGGTGTACAGCAGATGTTGGCTGGGTAACAGGCCATACTTATATTATCTACGGGCCGCTATTGGCAGGCGCCACTACACTGATGTTTGAAGGAATACCGACTTATCCTGATGCAGGCCGGTTCTGGGATGTGGTAGATAAATACAAGGTCAATATATTTTATACGGCACCAACAGCTATCCGTGCCCTGGAAGCCTGTGGACTGGAGTATGTAGGATCAAAAAATTTGAGCTCTCTCCGGGTTCTTGGCACAGTGGGCGAGCCTATCAATGAAGAGGCATGGAACTGGTATCATAACAACATCGGCAAAGGCAAATGCCCGATCGTAGATACCTGGTGGCAGACAGAAACGGGTGGGATATTAATTTCTCCGCTTGCCGGAATTACAAAACTCAAACCAAGCTTTGCAACCCTGCCATTACCTGGTGTTCAGCCAATTATTGTTGATGAAAATGGAAAGGAGCTTGAAGGCAATGACGTTTCAGGAAATTTATGCATCAAATTTCCCTGGCCGGCAATGATCAGAACTACTTATGGCGACCACGAAAGATGCAAGCAAAATTATTTTGCTACCTATAAAGAACTGTATTTTACAGGTGACGGCTGCCTCAGAGATAAAGAAGGATATTACAGGATCACAGGCAGGGTGGATGATGTAATCAATGTTTCAGGGCACAGGCTTGGGACTGCAGAAATTGAAGACGCCATAAACACCCATCATTCAGTAGTGGAGTCTGCTGTGGTTGGCTTTCCTCATGATATTAAGGGGCAGGGAATTTATGCTTACGTGATCTGCGAAAGAAAGCCTGAAAATGTGGAAAGGTTGAAAAAAGAAGTTTTAGAAGCTGTAACAAAAGTGATCGGCCCCATTGCCAAACCTGACAAAATTCAGGTTGTAGGCGGACTACCAAAAACCAGGTCGGGCAAGATCATGCGCAGGATATTGAGAAAAGTAGCAGAAGGAAATACCGCCAATCTTGGGGATATTTCCACGCTGCTGGATCCATCGGTTGTTGAGGAAATTAAGGATGGAGCTATGGCAATTGCGGATTGAAAAGGCAAGACATCGTCAGACCACTACGAGTGGGACTGTGTGTTGGAAAATGGTTAGGAATAGGTACAATAGCTGTTTGGTTTTTTTGCCGACCCACAAGAAAGAAAAGCGGAAAGCCGTCCCACATTTGGCACATTGCCTTTTGCCCGACACCCGAGCCAACGCTTCGCAAAAGCCAAAGAGCCAAATCTGCTCTACCTAACATTTTTAATAACCTAATAAATTAATAATCATGGAAAAAGAAGTATTTTTAAAATGGCTTGAAGAGCTAGAAAAAACCGAAAAGGAACAAATTGATACTTTTGACAAGTATCAAAAGGAACATCCTGAACTTATTGAATGGAATCAGTTTTTTGAACGTTTAAAAGAGGAATTTAAACAAGAGATGCAAAAAGAAAAATTACGTGTAACCAAATTGTTAAATCAAATAAAATAAAAAATGGAGGTGTATATGGAAAAATTTGTTACTGAAAAATTTAATCATGGTAAATTGACGGTTTGGTTTATCATTGATAACATACGTTATTATGATGAATATTAATTGTTTTTATCGGACAACAGTGATTTTTTTTATATTTGTTGCGAAATTAAGGATATAAATAAACACAAAATTTTACAATTATGAAAACACAAAAATTATTATTTATAGCATTGATTTTTATCTTTGCTAATTGCCAATCAAAAAGAGAAAAAATTATTGGTAAATGGTTAAATGATGACCCCGAATCAGAGAAAATAACTTATTATGAATATAAAATTGATAGTAGCTTTGTTAGATATGAATACAAAGAGTATTCAAAGGTTTTCAAAGAAATAGATAAAAAGATGTGGGATTTCAAAGAAAAAGGTAAAAGGAAATGGTATATTAATAATGATACTTTATACCGTGAGCACTATAACAATATGTATATACAAGAGTTAAATGATAATTCATTAGTTTATACATCTAAAGATGGACAATATAAATTTAGATTAGTTAAGACTACTAAAGAAGAACTTACATCAGGTCTAAATGAATTGCTAAAAAGAATTGAGGCAAGAAGACTTAATAGAATAGAAGAGGAAAAAGCAGAGCTTGAATCAAAAATAGATGGACTTTATGAGAAAGTTAGAGGGGGTTTATATGTTGACCAAATAAAATTTGGTAATGGTTCGTTTCAAACAAATCTTGAGGCTGCAAAATTAGAGTTTACCAACCCCACAACCCGTATCATAGGCACATATAAAATTAAAAGTGGAAAAAGTGTAGACTTGTATTATGGTGCTAATAAAATTGGTTATGTTGACTTTTATGCAAGTAATGATGATGATATAAGCGTAGAAATTGTAGTTAATCGCTATGGGCAAAGCTATAGGTTTTATGCAAGCAGAAAATGATGAAATAGAAGTTTTCTTCTTCTATAAGCTATGGAACAGAAATCTTTATATTCTGATACTTCAAAATGCCCCGAGTGCGGTAAAATTGCTGAACTTTACCCGCCAAACAAAACAAAAGGCAAAATATTAATTGTAAGATATAAATGTGATGAAGGCCATATTCATACTAAAGAAGTAACTCTTAAGTAATGTTATTTTTTGTTAATATTTTAATTTTATATATAAAATAGGGTTAATATGAAATATTTGCTTGTTATCCCCTTTTGGCTATACCAGAAGCTCATTTCATCTTTACTCCCAAATTCCTGCCGTTTTTCACCTTCCTGTTCACAATATGCAATTGAGGTGATTATAAAACATGGTCCTATTAAAGGGATATGGCTGACTGTCAAAAGATTATCAAGATGTCATCCCTGGGGTGGGTTTGGATATGATCCTGTCCCCTGAAAAAATGCTTGAAATTAAAAATGATTAAAATGAGCTAAAATTTTAGGCATTTTAAGTATTTTAGGCATTTTTTGTATTGAATAATGAATGAAAAGAGAATCTACTTATCCCCTCCCCATATGGGAGGTGGTGAATTAAAATTCATCCGGCAGGCTTTTGATGAAAACTGGATTGCTCCGTTAGGTCCCAACGTTGACAATTTTGAGAAAGACATTTGTGGATTTTCCGGGGCTAAATATGCTGCGGCTTTGAGCTCAGGCACAGCAGCCATACATCTTGCCCTGATCCTATTGGGTGTTGAACGTGAGGATGAAGTACTATGCCAATCATTAACTTTTTCCGCAAGTGTCAATCCTGTTGTATATCAACATGCTGTACCTGTTTTAATAGATAGTGAATCAGACACATGGAATATGTGTCCTGAAACGCTTGAAGAAGCGATCAAAGACAGGATTGCAAAAGGCAAGAAACCCAAAGCCATAATATTGGTGCATCTTTACGGCCAGCCTGCAAAATTAGATGAGGTAATGACTATTTCCGGCAAGTATGGAATTCCAATTATTGAAGATGCGGCTGAGGCATTGGGAGCGGAGTATGGAAGTGGCAGTAGCAATAGCAGTTCGTCCACCATCCCCCTTCACTCATCAACCCTCCCTGGCAGCGGTAGCAGCCAAATCACCAAATATATGAAGGTTGGTATATTCGGGAAAATCGGAATTTTCTCATTTAACGGCAATAAAATCATTACAACATCAGGGGGTGGAGCATTGGTTTCGGAGGACAAAGCATTGGTAGAAAAAGCAAGATATTTAGCTACGCAGGCTTGTGAAGATGTACCTCATTATCAACACCTGGAAATAGGGTATAACTATCGTATGAGCAATATTTGTGCGGGCATAGGCAGAGGGCAAATGGAAGCATTGCCCGAAAGGATCAAACAAAGAAGGGCAAATTATCAATATTATTACAACGCATTAAAGAATGTTGATGCCATTTCATTTTTACCTGAAATGGACGGTACCTTTTCTACCCGCTGGCTCACCTGCATTTTGATAGATAAAAAATTATCCGGGAGTGTTACGCCTGAAGATATTCGTCTCGCACTGGAGAAAGAAAACATAGAAGCCCGCCCCTTGTGGAAGCCTATGCATTTACAGCCGGTATTTGAAAATTATCCCTATTATGGTGGTAATGTAGCTGAAAAGCTGTTTAATAGAGGGTTATGCCTTCCTTCAGGTTCTAATTTGAATAAAAAAGATCTGGATAGGGTTATTGGGATAATCAAATCTATCTTTTAAGTAGAAGCAAAGATTTATTAAGAATCATTAACAGGATATTATGAATTAGATTCCATGCATACTGTTATTGGGTATTGTAATAGTGAGTCCACTCTAAAAAGTGTTTTTGGTTCTCGCAAAGGCGCAAAGAGCGCAAAGTTATATACTTAACTAATTGATATTCAATCCTTTGCGAACTTTGCGTCTTTGCGAGAAACGATTTCTTTTCAATTTATTGGTATTTCTCCAAAATCGATTCACTGGCCAGTGTAAACGAAAATCCACCATCGTGAAAGAGATTTTGCATAGTGACCATCCTGGTGAGGTCAGAGAAAAGCGTAACACAGTATTCAGCACAACTTTCAGCGCTTGCATTTCCTAATGGAGCCACATCCTGAGCATAGTTATAGAAAGAATCAAAGCCTTTTATTCCTGATCCGGCTGTGGTCATAGTTGGAGATTGTGAGACAGAGTTGATCCTTACGTTCTTTGCTTTGCCGTAATAATATCCATAGTTCCTGACGATTGATTCAAGCATTGCTTTGGCCTCTGTCATATCTTTGTAGCCGGGTAAGGTTCTTTGTGCAGCTATATAGGATAGCGCTACCACTGAACCCCATTCATTTATGGCATCTAATTTCTGGGCGGTTTGCAGCAGCTTATGCAGTGAAAGGGCAGAAATATCCAGCGTTTTCAGGAAAAAGTCGTGGTTCAGGTCAGTGTATTCCTTTCCTTTTCTCACGTTGGGCGACATGCCTATGGAATGTAGAACGAAATCTATTTTTCCGCCCAATACTTCCATTGATCTTTTGAAAAGACTTTCAAGGTCTTCTATTAAGGTAGCATCCGCAGGAATGACTTCGGTTTTACAGGTTTCAGCTAATTTGTTGATCGCTCCCAATCTGAGAGCAACAGGCGCGTTTGTAAGGGTAAATGTAGCGCCTTCTTCATAGGCTTTAGCGGCCACTTTCCAGGCGATTGACTTTTCGTCCAAAGCGCCAAAGATGACGCCTTTTTTGCCTTTTAAGAGATTGTATGACATAATTACGTTTATTCGTTAAGTATCCGATGCAAATATACATTTTTTTTACTTTTTCTTGTTTGTTAAAAAAAAGATGTACATTCGCCCCGATCATGAATTACCATTATAAACATATTTTCTTTACTATTTTTGATAAATGGAAACTTTCTTATCCGTCAACCGGTGGATAAGAAAGCTGCTTCATATTTAAAGCTGAGCGATACTATGCTGTACTTAAATAAAGTGCGGGATGGTGTCGCTTTTTTTATTTCAATTTTTATTGTCATTCCGAGTGCAGGGAAGGGTAAAAGTGATGGGGCGAACGAGGAATCTCCTGATAAAAGAGCAGGTACAATTAATCAACCCTGCCCCGATTTTGTCGGGGCAATTAAAACAATGAAACAATGAAACAATCAAAAAAAGGAATGTACGGACGAGGCATGTTGGAGCGCAACGTAAATCCAGTACACAAAGTGTCGGGGCAATGTCTCAATAACTAATGACAAATGATTATAGTTTAGTACGGTTTTGAATGTTCTTTTTTATCGACCTTACGATCATAAAGTAACACTAAAAGGATACTAATTAGCCCTATACCGGCAATAACAGTGAATGTGATTTCAATAGGTGTCATAAATTTATTCTTTTTTGTTAAGTATATATCCTAAAATAATAAAAAAAATAGTTCCAAAAATGCCGATAATAACAAGATACATAGAAAACTTATCAGAAATAATATTAGCCAGAACAAAGGCAGCAAGTAATAACTTACTTATGTCGTATGAATATTTTGCAAGATTTTCCCGTTGTGTTTTATTCATATCGCAAAATTACAATTATTTATTTAACAAACATAATAAATAACAATCACAATTAACAATTAAAAAGGAGGTAAACAATTATGAAAACAAAACTTAACCTTGCGAAAAGAAACTTCCTAAGAGACGTCCAAATTGGGCGTCTCTACGGAAGTTTAACAGCAATCATCTGAGAGCAACAGGCGCGTTTGTAAGGGTAAATGTAGCGCCTTCTTCATAGGCTCTATCGGCCACTTTCCAGGCGATTGACTTTTCGTCCAAAGCGCCAAAGATGATGCCTTTTTTGCCTTTTAAGAGATTGTATGACATAATTACGTTTATTCGTTAAGTATCCGATGCAAATATACGAATGTTATGTTGGAATTTCAATGTTTTGATTTATTGGAACTTTTGTTGGATTATAAAATTAATATTGTAATTTTACCTCAATATTTTTAACTTACGAAATTTAGGTCTTTTAATTTTCAAAAAGCTGACTTTATGGACAGACACTAATTAAGGAGTGGCTTGCTAATAAGAGCTAATGATATTTAATAAATATTGATGGATAAAGATACAATTGAAAGAAAATTAAAAGCAGAGCTGGTGCTTTTTCAAATGTATGTGATATTATTGATGGGTGTAGTTACCGGAGATATAAATTTATTGTTAAATTATATTAACGATTATTATGAGCTAATATTAAATTTATTAATTTTCGGTGTAATTATTTTTGTTTTTATATTGACATTAGCTTTTCATTCATTTTTTAAAATTAAAAAATTAACCAAAAATAATTAATATGTTATTTGTATTTATTATAGGGGGTCTGTTAATTACTTTTTTTGGTTTAATTTTAATAATTGAACTTAAAGAAACCTTATCAGATAAAAAATAAAATCCAGGCCTGCGACAGTACTTAAATAAATTGCGGGATGGTGTCGCTTTTTTCATTTCAATTTTTATTGTCATTCCGAGTGCAGGGAAGGGTAAAAGTGATGGGGCGAACGAGGAATCTCCTGATAAAAGAGCAGGTACTTCAAAAAAGGAGATTCCTCGCTCAGCTATTCTCACTGGCCAACGCTCCGCCTGGAATGACAATAATAGAAAAAAAAGACATTTTATATCTTTGGACAATATTGCTCAATGAATAAGTCGGATTTTTATAAACTGCTTCACAGACGACTTGCACAAAATGCAATAGGAGCATCTACAATTCGCAATCAAGGTGACAAAGGACTAATTAAAATTTGCCGCGACTATTTGGAACATAAAATTGATTTGACAGAGTTTTTTAATTCACTTTCGGATAGTACTGAATACAGAAAGTTTCTCAATCGACATACAAATGCAATTGTTAAACTTTTTCCGAAAACAGCCAAAAGCTGGGGTGCGGCACGCAAAGGACTGAATTTATTTCTGCGTGACTTAACTTACAACAAATACTTCGCAGACAAATTTAATTTGCCGACCGACTTTCACCTGAACAACAATAAACTTAAAAATCTTGAAGTGCCATTAGACAATTATGTTGCAAAAGAGTTGTGTAAATACTTTAAAGGACAACTAAGTAAATGGAAAGGCATAAAACATTTGAAACTTCCAGAAAATGACAAGTATCAAATAAAAGCAAAAGAATTAGCGAAAGAAAAAGATATTGCACGAGTTCACTTGGACTTAGAATTTTGGAGAAACAGAAACCAAAAACAAAAAAATAAAATCACCAAAATCTAACAAAATGAAAAAACTATTTACAATTTTAGGGTTATCCGTAGCTGTTTTTAGCTATGGTCAAAGCAACTATTCTGCTCAATTTGATGGGATAGATGATTATATTGAAATTGCACATGCTGATACTTTTAATTTTGGTTCTGGTGATTTTACAATAATGCATTGGTGGAAATCAGGACCAACTAATGGTCATATTGGAGGTGGTGTAGTAAAAATTAGTAGTTTTAATAATCAATATTGGGATATAAGTATTGCACAATCACCTAACAATTTTAAACCTGCTTTTCATATTAATAATGGAAACTTTGACACTCCTGGTGATTATTTAGCACCTGCAATAACAGAAGTAGATGATAGTAGTTGGCATTTTTTAGCAGGCGTAAGAAATGCTGATACAATCCACATTTACATAAATGGTGTTTTAGAAGGTTCATTTACCATGCCAGCAAATGTAAATCCTGATAATATTGGTCCTATTAAGATAGGTAATACACAAGGTGATACTGTTGTAGGTATTCATAGTATTGATGATGTTTCCTTGTGGAATTATGCTCTTGATTCCACTGAAATACAACAATACATGAACTGTCCACCGTCTGGTAATGAAAATGGATTAGTAGGATTTTGGAATTTTGAACAAGGCACAGGAACAACTATTTCAGATATTACCGGAAATGGAAATAATGGAACAATCTATGGAGCATTGTGGAGTACTGATGTACCAAACGTTACATCACAGCCCAATTCAAATTTCAGCTTTGTTGATAGTACATTGATTGTTTATTTTTCAGACTCTTCATCTTATGCTACGTCCTGGTACTGGGATTTTGGGGATGGGAATACGGATACCGTTCAAAATCCTACTCATACTTATACAAATTGCGGAACATATTATGTATGTTTAACTGCCATAAACGCATGTGGTTCAGATACTATGTGTGATAGTGTAACTGCAAACAAATCATATTCAACCCCAGCAACCAAAACAATATGTGATGACGACAGCATCTTACTACAAGGAGCCTGGCAAAACACTTCAGGAACATATTTTGATACTGTATTATCTGTGAATAGCTGTGATAGTGTTATTGCCACCACTTTAACCGTAAATCCAACATATTCTACTCCAGCAACAGCAACGATCTGCTCCAACGACAGCATCTTACTACAAGGCGCATGGCAAAACAGCGCTGGAATATACTATGATACTGTTAGCACATTAAGCGGCTGCGACAGTGTAATAGCAACCTCTTTAACGGTAAATTCATCTTACATCATCAGTAATACAGCAGAGATCTGTAACGGAGACAGCATCCTTTTGGACGGTACATATCAGACTGCAGCAGGAACTTATTACGATACCTTATCAACCGGTAATAATTGTGACAGCATTATTGAAACAGCTTTAACCTTAAACCCGCTGCCGGCTAAACCTGTTATTTCGCAAAACGGCAATATTTTAGCATCAAGCCCTGCTGTTGCTTATCAGTGGTATTATTTTGATACACTTATTGGAGGCGCAGTATCACAATTCTATACTGCAACCCAGAGCGGATTTTATTCGGTAAGGGTTACAGATGCAAATGGCTGTTCGTCAATTTCAGATCCCTTTAGTTTGACCATTTCTGACATTCCAAACCTGCAAGGTTTACAAAACCTTACAGGTTTAAAGATATATCCCAATCCCAATACAGGTGAATTTATTATTGAGATCAAAAACCCACGAGGTTTTCAAAACCTCGTGGGTTTGGAAATTAAATTGCTCAATACAATTGGTCAGGTAATATACGAAGAAAAGCTAAACAAAATCAAAGGAACTTATCAAACCAAAATTGACCTGAGCGGCTATGCAAAGGGCATATACACTTTAACAATTACAAGCAACGAAGGGGTGATCAATAAGAAGATAATTATTGAATAGCAGCGCTTCTTATAATTTTCTTTTGTTTATTTTTTTTTATACTTTCACCTAAGTATCAAAATTCCTGTTTCTTCATGTTGAGAGAGATTTAGAATTTCCTTATAATGATCTCTTAACAATGATTCAATTATTTTTGTGGAGCAATTACCTCTTTTTATCCAAATGACCTTTGGTGGATATCCATGAAAGAACACACGCTCACTAAAATCCGCATCTTTAGTAATGATGATATAATTTTCCTTTTTTGCAAAAGACCACACTTTATCATCACTTTCTTTATCTAATCCGATTGTTTGAACGTGTAAACTGTTTTCAAAAAGATCTTCCAGGCTTAAAATTAATTTAGGAGATAAGTTCTGATCAAAAAGCAGTTTCATAGATTAAGCAACTAATTGGGAGCGTTCCCTGTCTGCTGCATAGCTGAGGCAGGCTAGTATATCTTCTCTTGTTAAATAGGGAAAGTCATTCAAAATTTCATCTAATGACATACCAGATGCTAAATATTCTAAGACATCATAAACTGTAATACGCATTCCTCTGATGCAGGGCTTACCTCCTCTCTTCCCTGGTTCTATGGTTATTATTTTCTTATAATCCATCGTAATGACTTTAATTTAACGTATTGGAATTACAATGTTTTAAATAAACTGATATTTAAATCTATCCTTTGTACTCTTAATGAACAGTTACTGGGCTCTGGTTACTGGGTTCTGGTTTATTTGCTTTCGGTAGGCAGGTTGGTAATTCTTTCTGACATTATTCACTACCATCACCCAGTACCCAGTGCCCAGTACCCAGTAACTAACTTATTATTTTTACAGTTATTGTTTCATTTTAAAGATACTAAGACATAAATGCCGCGCTACAGATCTGCTTATTGTACTAATCAGTACTTAACTACCTTTCTCTTTCGCACCTGGTTCTTTGTTTCAAGCGTCATTATGTATGAACCGGCACTGATGCTTTCACAGTTTATTTCCGTTTCATACAACCCTTCCTGCATCTTGCCGGAATTTTTGATATACACAGTCTTTCCTGCAGCATCTGTTAACCGGATATGTACATCTGTTGGCTGGAATATATAATACTGTAATAATATATTGCCTGTGAAAGGGTTGGGATAGATGCCGAATAACACGATGTCGTTATATTTGGCAAAAAAATCATCAATTGCTACAGATGAATTTACTGCGATGATCACCATTGCCGTATCACAAACAGATGGGGCAGCGCTGTCACAAATAGCGTAGATGATGGTATCGGTTCCGGTGAAACCTGGATTTGGCGTGTATTCTATGCTATCGCCATTCAGCACATTTGCGATACCGTTGGCCGGACCTGAAACAATAGAAGTCATCAGGGCGGCACAATTGAGGTAGTTATCGTTGTTCTGTACGTCTATTACAACGGTGGTTCCTGTATCGGTAGAAACAACATCATCATTTGCTTCGGGGATATACTGTTTATTTGGCGTAGTGGGAGCCTGGGGTTGAAGGGGAGAGAGTTGCTGTGAGGCAGTGGTGGTTCCGTTCAAAAACCTTTCCTGGTCATTGACATACCAGGATTCAGCATAGTTATCTTCAAATAATAAACTATCAACGGTAGTTACGAAATACCAGTCGGCTTGTGTGCGTGTTTTGTTAATATCAACAATGAGGTATCCCTTTTCCTCCAGGTTGACATATTTCATATGAGGATTGAGTAATTTAATTAAAGATGCGCCCCCAGGTAAAGTAATGGGAAGTGCAGCAGAGGTAACGCTTGTTGTTACAAACTCAACACCAACTGACCCTGAGTTAGGAGGGTCATAATTGCCAAACGGCAGATCGTTTGCCCAGGAAGTATGAATATCACCTGTCAAAACTACTATATTATTGATGTTTTTGTTCATAATATCATTAAACAATTTATCTCTTTCCACAGGATAACCATCCCATTGATCGGTGTTAACCGGGGTATAGGTAGGCCAGCCAAGAGTTAAAGGAGCTACCATCACCTGCTGCCCAACGATCTTCCATTGCGCGGTGGAGCTGTCAAGTTTGTTGATAAGCCAGTTGTATTGCTGGGGGCCTAATAATGTCCTTGTGGTATCATTTAGGCTGGAAGAAGTTGCTCCTACCTGTTCAACACGTGCTTCTAACCGCGTGTCAAGCATGATAAGGTCTGCCAAATCACCGAAGGTGAATTTCCTGTATATGCGCTGGTAGGTATTAGGATCCGGCAGCCGGATGGGCAGCCACTCGTGATGTGCCTGCACGCCTGCTGCTTTGCGGTCTTCCCAGCTTCCTTCTGTAGTGGTATCGTGGTTCTCTGCCCCTCCTGTCCATGAATTGTTTGCTGTTTCGTGATCATCCCAGATCACGATGAAGGGGTATTGCTGGTGTAATGCCCTTAGCTGGGGGTCAAGATGGTATTGTGAGTAGCGGATCCTGTAATCGTTTAAAACTATGATCTCACTATCTGGTTCATGTACCCTGCCGGTAACAGTGTCAAGTGAGTATCCCCCTCCGGCAGCATACTCGTAAATATAATCGCCTAAGTGCAGAATGGCATCTATATCATTTCGGTTAACAATTCTTTCGTACGCATTGTAATAGCCATGCTCAAAGTGAGCACATGATACCACTGCAAAGCGAATGCTGTCAACGTCTCCCAACGGTGTAGTCTTTGTTCTGCCTATCAATGAGTTTTTACCAAGGGCCCTAAATTCATAGTAATAGTATGTGTTTGGCTGTAAACCGTCAACATCCACTTTCACGGTATAATCAACAGAATCGCTGGTATATGTGATGCCAGCGTTGACAATTTGCGTAAAATTGGTATCAACAGCCATTCTCCAGCACACCTTGATAATACTGTCTGTGGAAATGGTATCCGGGGTAACCCTTGTCCAGATGATCACTTTGTCAGTAAGGGGGTCGCCTGATGCTACACCGTGATAGAAAGGTGCATAGTTAGGGTCAAGGTCAATGCGTTTGGCAGTGTTCAGATAATCCTGGGCTTTTAATATCACTCCGTTAGCTAAGATTAATATTATTAGAATAAATAAATAGATCTTTTTCATGGTTTTGCTTCTATTTTTTCAAGGATTTTAATTTGTCTTTCAGAACTTTCGTTGATCCTTTCCAGGCTTTTGATTTGTCTTTCAGAACTTTCGTTGATACTCTCATTGATTCTTTCAAGAATTTTTGCTTGTCTTTCACCGCTCTTTTGTATCTCTACAAAGCTTTTTTCTTGCCTTTCACCACTTTTTTGTATTTGCAACAGTATTCCACTTTGGTTTTTTAGTAATTCACTATGATTTTTCAATTCCTTGCTGTTTTGTTTTCTAACGTCCCTGATAAACCATGCAATAGTAACGATTCCAGCTACTAATGTCATAAAGGTTGCTACTAATGTTATGAAGGTAATTATTGGTTCCATGGTAAAAAGATTTTTGTTTAATTTAAGTCAAAGTTACCAATTTCTAATCGAAGTTCCAAACTGCTTACCCCGCCCTTTTGATTATTAATGTAATGAGTTTTTTAATCGTTTTTTTAAATGACCTATTACACTACCATGATGCTTTAGCTTATGTTCGCGGTCTAATGCGTCATTTTTATCTAAAAAAGCTTCATAATAAACCAATTGTAAAGGGGTATAATATTTAGTAGATTTTACTTTACCTTCATCATGTTCTAACAGTCTTCTTTTCACGTCAGGAGTACTTCCAATATATATAAAATCCTTTTTTTTACTTTTTAATAGATAAACATAATACATAATATATCTGTCTTAAACTAATAATCAAAAGGGCGGGGCTACTGAATATCCGGCTCCATTCCCAAATTATAAAACACAAACGACAACACATCGGTCCATTCGTCTATCCGTTTTGAAGTTGGTTTTCCTGCACCATGACCTGCTTTTGTATCAATGCGAATCAATACAGGGGCAGTTCCTGCTTGTTTTTCCTGTAACGTGGAGATAAATTTAAATGAGTGTGCCGGCACTACCCGGTCATCATGGTCGGCAGTGGTGACTAATGTGGCAGGATAGTTAACGTTTCCTGCTACGTTATGTAGAGGCGAGAAACTGTACAGGTTAAAAAATTGTGTGGAATCTTCACTGGAGCCGTATTCAGAAACCCATGCCCAACCGATAGTAAATTTATGGAAACGCAACATGTCCATAACACCTACTCCGGGCAAAGCTACTTTATAAAGATCAGGCCGCTGGGTCATGCAGGCGCCCACCAATAAGCCACCGTTTGAACGGCCTGAAATGGCTAATTTATCGGGAGAAGTATATTTCTGTTCAATAAGATATTCAGCAGCAGCAATGAAGTCATCAAATACGTTTTGTTTATTTAACAACATACCCCCTTTATGCCACTCTTCGCCATATTCTCCGCCCCCTCTCAAGTTTGGCACAGCGTAAACGCCACCATTTTCCAGAAAAGGCAATAAATGAAGCTGAAATCTGGGGGTAATGCTGATATTAAAGCCCCCGTAACCGTAAAGATAGGTTGGATTATTGCCATTTAATTCAAGTCCCTTTTTGTGCACTATAAATATGGGAATTTCAGTGCCATCTTTGCTTTTATAAAAGTTTTGTGTAGTTTGATAATCAGATTCAACAAATTCTATTTTTGGCCTTTTGAATAAAGTAGTTTGTTTTGTTTTTAAATCATACCTGTAAATAGTTGTAGGAATAACAAAAGAGGTGAACGAATAAAATACGAACCGGTCATCTTTTTTCCCCTTGAAGCCATTTGCAGACCCCAATGCGGGAAACAGTATTTCATCAACTTTATAAAAGGCAATGTATCTTTTACGTTCATAAACCATAACCCTGCTGCAGGCATTCATCATATAATTGACAAAAAGCTTTTGTCCTGCATAAGAGATCTTATGTATAACCAGTTCATTCTCAGGAATTAATTCTTTCCAGTTTTCCTGTTTTGGAGGATTTGTATTGATTAATATTACACGGTATTTTGGTGCATTCAAGTTTGTTTTTACAATAAGCTTTTGATCAATATTTCCAATTACAGAATAATGATTTTCAAAATTATCTACAATGGGCGTTATACCCTTACTCGGATCAGAGAGGTTTGGATCTTTTAACAAGTCCATAAAATATAGTGCATTTTTTTCAGAAGCGCCTTTGGAGATATACAATATTAAGAAGCGTTCGTCTTCTGTAGTATTTGCATATACATTACGCAAAGGATGCTCCTTATCTTCATAAATTAACAGGTCTTTATCCTGGGAAGTGCCAATTTTATGATAATAGAGTTTATGAAATTCATTTTTAGATTCAAGCTCTTTTCCTTTTTTAGGAGCATCGTAACGGCTGTAAAAGAATCCATCTTTGTACCAGGCGATATCTGAAAATTTGATCCACTTTAAATGATCATCCAGCGGTTTTTTAGAGTCAATGTCTATTACAAAAAACTCATTCCAGTCTGAGCCGCCTTTTGCAATACCGTATCCTAAAAGTTTCCCGTCATTGGAAATGCTTGTGTTGGTAAGCGAAACCGTGCCATCCTCCGATAACAGGTTGGGGTCTAATAACATTTCAGGCTCTGAATCCAGGTCTTTCTGCATATAAAATACGGATTGATTTTGAAGCCCATCATTTTTGAAAAAGAAATAATGGTTTCCGGCTTTTACGGGCGGAGAATACCTGGGGTAATTCCACAATTCTTTGAGGCGATTTTTGATTTTTTGCCGGTAAGGGATTTTTTCAAGATAGCTGAAGGTTACTTCATTTTGCGCTTTCACCCAGTCAGCTACAGCCGAAGAGTCTGAAACTTCAAGCCAGCGGTAAGGGTCAGCTACTTTTGTACCAAAGTAATCGTCTACATGGTCTATCTTTGCTGTTTTGGTATATACCGGTTTTACATTTTCTCTTGACTCTTTGATTGTACAAAAGGTCGTTGAAAATGAGATAAGAACGAGGAAAAGGAGATTTTTAGTTTTCATATCGCAAAAGTAGTATTATTTTTTCAGTATTCCAATATTATTAAGGAGTCCACTCTAAAAAGTCTTTTTTGCCACAAAAGCACAAAAACACAAAATCCCACTAAAAATTAACTAATTGATTTTCAGGGTTTTGTGGGATTTAGTGCTTTGGTGTTTTGGTGGCATTTTTATTTTTTGGACTTATTAGAGTGGACTCAATCTTGTTTTTTAAAAATATTGTCCTTCTCCAAAATAAAGCAATAGCAAAAAGCAATAATATTTCCCCAACAGCAAATAAATACCAATTATAATCAGTCGGAACATATTGTGCAACTGCCTGTTGGAAATTTGTTGTAAATCCTTCTTTTATAAGCAGTTTAGTATAATCCCACATAAAAGTAAAAAGTATTATCAACGAACCTGAAAATAACAATACCCACTCTGTTAAATTAATTTTTACTGTATAATCTTTTTGTGTTTTATTCTCCGCGTTCTGCCTTGCCAAATGGTGGGGCTCTGCGCTAATTATGCATCCAGCTAACAAAATCATTGTTACAGAACAGATCACGGGTGCTAAAACGGGACCAACCCATACTATTGGAATGAGAAATAATATGTCCCAGGTCAGAAGCGATGGTGGCCAATCCAGGAAAACTTTTAAACCCACGTAATATAAAATATCCCACACAGCGAAGCAATAAATAAAGTAAGCTAATCTTTCATAAAAATTTTTCCCACAAATGATACCGATAATACATAGCATTACAATGGTGGAGATCTCTCTTATCAGTTCAACAACAAATACATTGGGAGTCATAATTTTTATAGGGAACTGAAAGCCTTCGGGATAATACAATTCTCGCAGGTAGACAACCACTGCGGCTTCAAAAAATCCCATGGCGATACAGAAAATGGTCAGTAATAGCAAGGCTTTTGAGGGGGGTGTCATTAATTTATTCATTGAGTAAAGTTATAAAAAATATTAACTAAATCTGTAACTTTGCAGAAAAATAAAAACCTTTTTAAAATCACCTTTAACTTTTAATTGGTATTAACTAACATTAATTATCAATTCTAATTCGTAAATAATGCCCAAAACAATTTACTACTATACAATATATGCCTTGTTTATCTTATGTTTAATTTCCTGCCGGGGATACAAACAAAATATAATGTTCAAAACAGAAAAGAGCGTTTTTGCTGTTGAATTAAAAGGAGCTGTAAAAAAAGCTGAAAGAAATTATGTGATCAGAAAAGATGATTATCTGGGTATAAGGGTTTACACAAATTATGGCGAAAGTCTCATAGACCCCAACATGGAATTATTCAGGGATGGTAACCGCAACGTTCAAAGTTATGAAGACAGACAAAAGTATTTGGTAAAGTATGACGGATTTGTGAAATTGCCAATGGTTGGTAAGATAAAGTTAGATGGCCTGACATTGAACCAGGCAGATAGTTTGTTAGAGCGAAGATATTCGGAGTTTTATGAAGATGTATTTTGTGTTACCAAATTGTTAAATAGACGAGTGGTCGTACTTGGAGCAATTGGAGGGCAGGTTGTCCCGTTAGAAAATGAAAACATGAATTTATTGGAGATATTAGCTTTAGCGGGAGGTATCGATAACTTATCCAAAGTACAGAATATCCGTATAATAAGGGGAGACTTAAAAGATCCTGATATTTATCTTATAGACTTATCTACGATTGAAGGCATGAAACAAGCCAATCTGAATGTACAGCCCAATGATATCATTTATATAGAACCTGTGCGTAAAGTATTGATAGAATCTGTTAGAGATATAAGTCCTATATTAGCCGTTGTTACAAATATTATTACGCTGATATTAATTATTATAACCTTATCACAACCATAGTAAGATAATACTTAAAATTATAAACTTGCGCATTAAAAAATGGAAGAGAGTTACAAATATAATGCACCTTCTGGTGGCAACAATTTGCCTCAAACAGGCTTTGTTCAGCAAGCCGATGGTAGTGACCGTTTAGGAGATTTAGATATTGATAAGCTCTTATTGATATTGCGAAAAAATATTGTTTGGATAGCAATTATCCTTATTCTACCCTTAACTATTGCATTTCTGTACATTCGTTACACAAAACCTTTATACGAATCATCTTCAATTTTGAAGTTAAATATCAAAAACGATGCAGGGGTTTTAGGCTTACAAGGAGTTGAAGGATCAACCTGGGGGAATTTAATACTTAATAATCTGTCAGGCGAGATTGAGCTTATTAAATCTAAACTGATATATGACCAGGTAATTGATAATATCAATTATGACGTAAGCTATTATGCTTATGGCAGGTTTCTCTATGATGAAAGATATAAAAACGCTCCATTTAAAGTAGAACATGAAATAAAAAATCAGGCATTTTACAGCACAAAATTTGATGTGGATATTTTAGATAACGATGAATTTAGGTTGACATATTACATTGGTGAAAAACCGGTAAGTAATACCTATAAGTTTGCTCAAAAAATTGAGAACAAAGATTTTGTTCTCACATTATATAAAACCGATTTTTTATCAGAAGGAGATGCGGAAAAGGGAAAAAGTCTGGTGTCTTCTTTTATTAAAAATATTCTGACCTGGATCGGTATTGGTACAAATGGTAATAATAGTGGTTATTTTTTTAGAGTAAACAGCAAAGCGGCTTTAACGAATTACATGGCAAACAACCTGTCCGTACAAATTTTGAATGTAAATGCCAATACGATTAAAATATCATTGAAAGATTATAACAGGGTCAAAGCACAGGATTTTGTCAATGCTATTGATTCGGTTTATTTAAAGCAAACAATAGAAAACAAGAATAAGGCAAGCGAGCAAACCATTGCTTTTGTAGATGATCAATTGGTCTTAACCGAAGTAAAGCTGCAAAAATATGAACTTGAATTAGAGCGGTTTCTCAGAGAAAATAAAACAGCAAATGTCCAAACGGTTTTTTCAAAGTTCGTAGAGAAAATTGAAGAGTTGGAAAAACAAAGATTAGCGTTAAAAATACGGGCTTTGTTGCTGCATGATTTGATAAACATTATAAAATCAAATCAGGACCTAAGCCAATTTATACCTTCCCTTTCGCTGCCTTCAGGGTCAAAGTTAATACAATTAACAGAAGAACTAAACAAGCTGCAGGAAGAAAGAAACCTGCTATTGTCTTCAAATAAAGAAAATACCTTCGTTGTTAAGAAAAAAGATATCCGGATCGAAAATCTTAAAAAAAATCTAATAAGGCAGATTGGCTTGAATAAAGAAATGCTGGAAGAACAAATAGAAGAATATAACAATAAGATCAGTTCAACGGAGAAAGTAATTTTGAGTCTTCCATCTAAAGAAACTGCATATACCCGTATTAAAAGATTTTATGATCTGTATGAGAAATTTTATCTCCTTTTAATGGAAAAAAGAGCGGAATTTGGAATAGCTAAGGCAGGGACGATACCTGAATTTGTAATATTATCACCTGCCAATATCTCTGACACTCCTATTTCACCCAATGTAATGATGGCATACATGATAGGCATATCTATAGGTATGTTTTTATGCATAGCGCTTATCGCGGGCAAATACATGCTGCACAATACCATTACGGGGGTCGAAGAATTAGAAAAGATAACCCCAACACCTATACTGGGTATAGTCCCTGTTTTTGACAAGAAAAAAATCTCTGTATCCCCGCTGCTTGTGAGTGACCATCCTAAATCAGCAATAAGTGAAGCATTACGATCCATCAGAACCAATCTTGAGTTTATATGTCCAAATAAAAAGAAAAAATTGATTACAATTACTTCCAGTATTAGTGGGGAAGGGAAGACTTTTATTGCAATCAATTTGGGTGGAATAATTTCACTATCAAATACGAAGGTTTTAATATTGGACCTGGATTTGCGAAAACCGAGAATCCATCAAACCTTTGGGGGAGAAAACAAAATCGGGATCAGCACTTTTCTGATAGGTAAAAACAGCATTGAAGATTGTATCCAAAGAACCCCTGTTAAATCACTTGATTACATTTCGGCTGGCCCGATACCCCCCAATCCATCTGAATTAATATTGATGCCGCAGTTCGATAAAATGATCAATAGTTTATTTAAGCAATACGATGTAATTATTATTGATACTCCCCCTGTTGGATTGGTCACTGATGCCGTATTGGTTATGAAAAATGCAGATATTCCGATTTATATTGTCAGGGCTGGCTATTCCAAAAAAGGTTTTGAAAAAATTATTAGCAAGCTCGTCACCCGGAATGAGTTCGTAAAACTCTCTATTATTTTAAATGCATTTGAACATCATGACGGTGCCGGATATGGTTATGGCTATGGCTACGGATATTATGAAGATGAAAACGATGTACAATTGCCGTGGATAAAAAGAGTGTTTGCAAAAACAAACCAATAACCAAAAATGCCTAATATATTTAACTTTTTAAAGAAACCTCCTCCCGCACTCCCCCCCATATCAGTTGACATGCATTCACACATTTTGCCGGGCCTGGATGACGGCTCCGGTAATCCCGATGAATCTATTGAAATGATCAAAGTGCTGATAGGTTTGGGCTTCAAAAAGCTGATAACCACCCCTCACATTATGGGTGATTATTACAAAAATACCCCTGAAATAATATTATCAAAGCTTAATGAGTTGAAAGAGATCATTAAAGAAAGAAAAATAGACATTGTACTGGAAAAAGCAGCAGAATATTACCTGGATGAATGGTTTATCCAAAAATTAAAAAATGAAGAAAAACTGCTGACTTTTGGTGATAATTACCTGCTTTTTGAAACGTCTTACCTGAATGAACCCGTCATGCTTAACGAAGCCATTTTCCTTATGAGATCTGCCGGATATAAACCCATAATAGGCCACCCCGAAAGATATACCTACCTTTATTCTGACTTTCAAAAATATAAAAACCTTTATGAGCAGGAAGTATTGTTCCAGTTAAATACCATTTCTTTATCGGGATATTATTCAAAGATGGCAAAAAAGATCGCTCATAAATTGATCGATAACAATATGATACGCTTTGTGGGCTCTGATCTTCATTCTACTAAACAAGCAGCGCTGCTCAAAAATGCTATGAAAACGAAGTATTACAGAAAGGTGTTGGGACTTGATTTAATGAATAATAGACTTTAGTAATATTTATAATTAGTATTCATTCGTATATTAGCATTTTATTACTTTGTATATTTCAATATTATGGAAAAACGCTGGCTTTACAAACCTTCACCAGACGCTGATATAGTCAGTGAGTTATCAAAAGCGATCAATATTAATGAAACTTTAGCCACGATACTGGTTCAGCGCAACATTGAAACCTATGACCAGGCAAAAGATTTCTTTCGACCCGCTCTTAACAAGCTCCACGATCCGTTTTTAATGAAAGATATGGATAAGGCAGTTGCCCGCATGAAAAAAGCGATCAGCAACAACGAAAAGATCCTGATCTATGGTGATTATGATGTGGATGGCACTACATCGGTGGCATTGGTTTATGGCTTCTTGAGAAACAAGTATGAAAATCTTGATTTTTACATTCCTGACAGGTATGTTGAAGGCTACGGCATTTCATTAAAAGGGATTGACTATGCTGCTGAAAATAATTTTTCGCTCATCATTTGCTTAGACTGCGGCATCAAAGCCATTGACCAAATTACCTATGCAAATTCAAAAAATATTGATTTTATAATTTGTGATCATCACCGGCCCGGTGAGGATTTACCTGATGCTTATGCGGTATTAGATCCCAAAAGAGATGATTGCAATTATCCTTTTGATGAACTATCTGGCTGCGGGATAGGATTCAAACTCCTGCAGGCATATTGTATCAGCAATAATATTCCACTTGAAGAATTGTATATACATTTAGACCTGGCAGCCATCAGTGTGGCGGCTGATATCGTGCCGATCAACGATGAAAACAGGATATTCGTTTTTCATGGCCTGAATGTGATCAATAAAAATCCAAGGCCAGGCATAAAGGCATTGCTGGAAATTGCAAGACATAAAAATAACCTGGAAGTAGAAAATATTGTTTTCGTTATTGCCCCGCGCATTAATGCAGCAGGCAGGATAGAGCATGCAAAAAAAGCGGTACATTTATTACTTGCTGAAAATGAAAAAGAAGCACAAGACTTTGCTGAACAGTTACACCATAAAAATGAAGTAAGAAAAGACTTTGATAAAAGCATTACCCGTGACGCTCTTGATATGCTCGAAAATGATGAGTTAAGAAATGCGAAATCAACGGTTTTGTTTAAAGAAGACTGGCACCAGGGCGTAATTGGTATTGTTGCATCCCGTTGTATAGAAAAATATTATAGGCCAACCATTATCCTGACAAAATCCAATGGCCATGCAACCGGCTCTGCCCGTTCAGTATTTGGTTTTGATATCTGTGACGCCATTACCCAATGCAGCGAGCTGCTGGAAAAATTTGGCGGGCACAAGTACGCTGCCGGGTTATCACTCCCGGTAGAAAATATTCCTGCCTTCCAGGAGAAATTTGAGCAGGTTGTTTCTAATAGTATTACAGATGAGCTGCTCATCCCCAAAATTGATGTTGACCTTAAAATTGAACTAAAGCAAATAGATTACAGGTTTTATAATCTATTAAAACAGATTGGCCCTTTCGGTCCTGAAAATATGCAGCCCTTATTTGTTTCAGAATCTGTTCTTGATGACGGTTATCCGCGTATTGTAGGTGAAGAACATTTAAAGATCAGGGTTAAGAAGGATAATTCTTCTTTTATTGACGCAATAGGATTCAGGTTAGCCAGCCATCTTGAAAAGATCAAAAAGGGTATTCCTTTTAATATTGCTTACACAATTGAGGAAAACGAATACCAGGGGATGAAATTTTTGCAGTTGAATTTAAAAGATATTAAATATGAACAATGATTTTAAAAGCTGAAAATCTTGTAAAAAGATACGGCATTCGCACTGTAGTAAACAACGTATCAATAGAATTAGACCAGGGCGAGATTGTAGGTTTGTTAGGACCGAACGGTGCAGGAAAAACCACCTGTTTTTATATGATAGTTGGCCTGGTAAAGCCTAATACAGGGAAAGTCTTTTTAGATGGACAGGCGATCACTTCGCTGCCTATGTACAGACGTGCTAAGTTTGGTTTGGGTTATTTAGCGCAGGAAGCATCTGTTTTCAGAAAACTTACGGTAGAGGAAAATATTCTTGGTGTTTTACAAACAACTGCCCTGGCAAAGAAGGAACAAAAGGAAAAAACGGAACAATTGCTGGAAGAATTTGGCCTGACGCACGTGAGAAAAAATATCGGAACCGTCCTGTCAGGTGGGGAGAGAAGGCGAACTGAAATCGCAAGAGCCTTAGCCGTTGATCCTAAATTTATTCTCCTTGATGAACCCTTTGCGGGCGTAGATCCCATTGCTGTAGAAGATATTCAAACTATTGTTGTAAAATTAAAAACAAAAAATATCGGCATTATTATTAGCGATCATAATGTTGCTGAAACCTTGGCGATCACAGACAGGGCATACCTGCTGTTTGAAGGCAAGATCTTAAAATCCGGCACTGCCGAGGAGCTTGCTGCAGACGAGCAGGTGAGGAGGGTTTACCTTGGGCAGCATTTTGAGCTGAAGAGGAAAATTTAAAGAATATAACCACGAATTACACGAATTTTCACTAATTAAGGGTTAAAAAAAATTAGTGTAATTAGTGGTTTCAAGTATAACAAAAATCTACATTATATTAAAACAGAACCTTTAATTTTTAGGTATGAGCGTTTAGGCTGCAGAAAAATTGATCCTCTTTACCCCTAAATCCCCTAAAGGGGACTTGCCTACCCTCAAGCCACTCCCAAGTACTCGGGATAGGAGAGCGTGGGAATTCCCCCTTTAGGGGGTTAGGGGGTAGCGAAGGAAAGCGAAGAAAATAAGAAAAAGAGGTTCTGTTTTATAATATTGTGGAATATCTGATAATTACGATAAATAAGTGTGCAATAACATGCATTATCTATACATTTTGCTGTTTATGCGAATGTAAATGACTGAATATGTGCGCAAAACAAAAATCTACATTATATTAAAACAGAACCAAAATTTTTTAACACAGAGCACACAGAGTTTTATGAGACACACAGAGAAAGATTATAATCAAAAATAAACGGAGATTAGTTACTCTGTGTAACTCTGTCTTCTCAGTGTACTCTGTGTTAAAATATTAATAAACATTGAAATTCCGATACAATGCGTATTAAATTTTCAATCTTCAATCTTCAATTTACAATTCAAATCGGGGCTTACCTGACCGTTGTACTGCTGGTTGCGGGAGGGAGTTCCCCCTTCAGGGGGTTAGGAGGTGTGGGAGGCAGCGGCAATACTAAAATTGACAGCCTCAAAACCATCATTGAAACCGCAGACCACGACACGACAAAAGCAAAAGCCCTATTAAAATTATCTGAGCAACTATACTTTTCAAATCCTGACACTGCCATTCAACTTTGTGAACAAGCCCTTCACATTTATAAAGAAAAACATATTGAAAAAGGAATTGCAAATGCATACAACCATTTGGGTGCATTTTATAGAGTGAAAAGCGATTATCCGGCAGCATTGGAATACCATAAAAAAGGAATTGAAATTCAAGAAACACTCAATGACAAACAAGGCATGGCTGCCTCCTATAACAACATCGGGATGATTTATAATAATCAATCCTCCTACCCCCAAGCGCTGGAATACTACTTTAAAGCGCTTAAAATATATAAGGAGCTTGGTGAGAAATCAACAGCATTGGCTGCCTTCTATAACAACATCGGGAGTATTTATAAGAATCAATCCTCCTACCCACAAGCGCTGGAATACTACTTTAAATCCCTTAAAATACAAAAGGAACTGGGTGATAAAAAAGGCATGGCTCCCTCCTATAACAACATCGGGGGTATTTATTATAGTCAATCCTCCTACCCCCAAGCGCTGGAATACTTCTTTAAATCCCTTAAAATAAAAGTGCAACTGGGTGATAAACAAGGCATGGCTTACTCCTACACTAACATCGGGAGTTTGTACACTGCGCTATACACCCGGAGCGACAGTCCCGAGTACTCGGGAGTGGTGGGGTGGGCTGCCCAAAATCCAGCCCTGCTGCTTGACACCGCGTTGTATTATCAACAACAAGCCCTTTTGATAAATAAAGAACTCAGCGATGAATACTCTATGACCTACAGCTTATCCGGTATCGGCAGCATTTATGCACAGAAACAGAAATACACCAAAGCCATACAGTACTACCAACAAGCCGCCATGCTCGCAGACAGCATAGGAGCATTGAAACAAGGCAGCGATGCACATTCGGGGCTTGCAGAATGTTACGAGCAGCTCGGCAGCTACAAACTTTCCCTTGAACATTAT
>VRUD01000015.1 GCA_019456305.1 Cytophagales bacterium
ACTTTTACGGCAACTAAATTAAGGAAGTATCATAACATTTACATCACTTTTCTTTCTTTTTAATTTAGATTTTTAGGGTATAATTAAATGGGTGAAGGAATGTATGGCTGTATGGTCATAGTCATTGTCTATTGTCTATTGTCTATTGTCTATTGTCTATTGTCTATTGTCTATTGTCTATTGTCTATTGTCTATTGCGGCTAAAGACTGACCACTGCAAAATCAACTCCTCGGATGAAAATCCCTGATCACCTGCCTTAGGTAATCCCTGTCCATGTGGGTATATATTTCAGTAGTAGTAATGGACTCGTGACCAAGCATCTGCTGCACGGCACGCAGGTCAGCTCCGCCTTCTATCAAATGCGTTGCAAAGGAATGACGAAAGGTATGCGGGCTAATATTTTTCCTTACACCTATCCTGTTTGCCAGGTCTTTTATGACAATAAAAACCATCACCCTGGTGAGCTTTGCACCGCGGTTGTTTAAGAATACATGATCTTCAAATCCCTTTTTGATCTCAATATGACATCGTATATCGTTCACGTACATATTTATAAATTTTGTTGCTTCCCTGCCGATTGGCACCAGCCTTTCTTTCTCGCCTTTGCCCAGTATCTTAAGAAATCCAATATCAGAATAAATGTTGCTTAGCCGCAGCTCAATCAATTCGGTTACCCGCAGACCGGAGCTGTAGAGTGTTTCCAGCATAGCCCGGTTACGCGTCCCGGTGGGTGCAGACAGGTCAATGGCGTTGAGTAGTTTTTCAATTTCAGGATAACTTAACGTGTCAGGCAGTTTTCTGCCTAATTTTGGCGCTTCCACCAATGCAGTAGGGTCATCTTTGATAATATCTTCAATGAGCAGGAATTTATAAAATGCCTTTATACCTGATAATATCCTCGCCTGTGTATGTGGTGTAATTCCCAATTTGTTTACCGAAACAAGAAAATTCCTGATGTGTTCAGCAGTGACCCTGACCGGAGAAATATTTATCTTTCCTTTGCCGGTAGAAGGGTTGGATATCTCCAGATAATGCTGTAATTTTACAACGTCCCGGATATAGGCGTCAATCGTATTAAGCGACAGGGAGCGTTCTAATTGGAGGTAAGTTTTAAATTGCTTGATAAGTATGTCCCAGTCCATTTGTAATGCCTAAAATTTAAAATGCCTAAAATACACTAAATTCAAAATGTATCTTCTTAATTTCAAATAAAATTGAAATGAAAATACTAATTATAAATGGACCAAATCTGAATCTTTTAGGAAAAAGAGAAAAAGACATATATGGAACCGAATCTTTTGAGCATTATTTTCAAAAATTAAAAAAAGAATTTCCTGATATTGAACTCCAACATTTCCAGTCAAACGTTGAAGGTGAGCTTATTAACAAAATACAGGAATCCGGTTTTACATACGATGGTATTATTCTTAACGCAGGCGGTTATACCCATACCTCTGTTGCCCTAACAGACGCAGTAGCAGCCCTCAGCACACCGGTTATAGAATTGCATATTTCAAATATATTTACCCGCGAAGAATTCCGCCATAAAAGCCTGCTGAGTAAAAATTGTAAAGGAGTTATTTGCGGTTTAGGCTTGGTGGGGTATAGATTTGCTGTGGAATACTTTTTAATAGAACACCTTATAAGAAAAAATAAATGAGTATCCGTTTTTTTATCAAATTGTTCCAAGTACCAGTGCTTGATTGCATGGATGGATGCATGGATGCATGGATGCATGGATGCATGGATGCATGATTGCATGGATGCATGATTGTAAGGTAGAATAAACTATGGATGAAAAATTATTAAATAGAAACCGTAATATAAATGGAAATCAAATTATCAATAACACGTCATGCAACCATGCATCCATGCAATCATGGTCAAGTAATGTTTTTGGTACCCGCCTGCCATGTTAAAGCCGAGTGGGTGGCGGGCAGGTAAGAAAGCGGACAGTCATTTTAAAATATCACAATAAAGAAAGAAAGAAAGAAAGTATGATCACAATATATACAGATGGCGCTTCAAAAGGCAATCCGGGCCCGGGGGGATATGGCGTTGTGTTAAAACATAAAGAACACAGGAAAGAATTAACAGCCGGTTACAGGAAAACCACCAATAATCGGATGGAATTGCTTGCTGTGATCGCAGGGCTTGAGGCAATTAAAAAAGAACATCAGGATGTCACTATTTATACCGATTCAAAATATGTAGCGGATGCAGTTGAAAAAAAATGGGTCTGGAACTGGCTAAAAAAAGGATTTAAAAAGAAAAAAAATGAAGACCTTTGGAGACAATTTCTTGATGTTTATCAGAAACACAACGTAAAATTTCACTGGATAAAAGGGCATGCGGGATATGCTGAAAACGAGCGTTGTGACCGGTTGGCTGTTGAAAGTGCTGAAGGGAACAATTTATTGGTGGATGAGGGCTATGAAAATAGTTGAGAGCATAAATGCATGCTGTCAAACAATCATGCAATCATCCCGAGAGCTAAAACTCTTTAATTCTGAAACTACAGGAGAAAGCGCATTGTCTATTAGAAACTTCATCCAGCTTTCGTTAGTGGTAGTTCTTTTTCCCGTACTGTTTCAGCCGCAAAGTTTAATGCTTCTGCAATGTCCCCTTTTTCAAGGTCGGGATAGTACTCAGTATTTTTTCAGTGGTCATTCCTTGCGCAATCATAGTAATAATTGTCGCAACCGGTATCCTAAAGTTTCGAATACAGGGTTCCCCGTTCATTTGGTTCGGGTCTATTATTATTCTGTCAAACATTTTTGTATTTTTTTGGTCTGCAAGTTAAGAATTTTTCATCAATCTCTACACACGATAATTTTTGCTGGCTATTTCCCATAACGGTAAGTATAAAGTTAGTAGGGAGTTTTGAAAACGTATGTTTCTCCCCACTGCAAAGATAAGAAATGGGCACAACTGCCCCTGCGTACTCGTCTGCCCTATTAAATTTATACAATGTTGTAAGTAGTGGCGGGCTAACTCTACTGTCTGTTTTACCTGAATTTATTACTCTCTACGGAGCGGAATGTAGATTTAGTTTTTGCGGGAAGGGGAAGCGACCGGAATTTCTCTTTGCGGAAGGGCTTGCATTTGCTTTTGGCATTTTGGGCTGGGCGGTGGCATTGAGCGAATGCCAAATGTATATGCAAGCGAAGCATGGGCTGGTACTCTGATGACCCTTTTACTTAATCTATCGGGTCTCGTTGTGGTGCAATAGGGTCGCAATGCTCTGCAGTCGGGGTTATATGGCAATCTGCGGCAATGTGAATTTAATCTTTTTCCTATTCAGTTATATTTTGAACCAAGGGGTAATAATTTACGTATACATTTGCTGAAAATACCTCTAGGCAGTAGGCTTTATCAATCAAGAAGGGGATATAGTAATCCCTGTGGAATATGATGATGCCTTTTGGTTTCATAACGGAATAGCAAAGATAAGAAAGGGAGAAAAAGGGTTTTATATGGATAAAAATGGGAAATGGGTAAAAGACGAGAAAAAAAGAAAAAAAGATGAATACAGATAAGCATAAACGATTTGTTAAGCTGGCAATTTCAGTATTCCTAACTAGCATAATTGATCCTGTAGATTTCTGTAAAGCCCAACTAGGAGAATGGACTTGGATGCATGGAGACAGCACTCTTAACCAAGCCGGTGTATATGGCACCAAGGGTGTATCCAGCCCTTCTAATAAACCTGGTGCTCGTTACGGACCTTCTGCATGGACAGATCCCTCAGGCAATTTCTGGCTCTTTGGGGGTGTTATAAATGGACCAGATCCATTAAATGACCTTTGGAAATACGATATTACCACCAATGAATGGACCTGGATGGATGGGGATAACATTTCTGCACAACCCGGTATATATGGCACTCAAGGTATTCCTTCTTCAACTAATAAGCCGGGGGCAAGAGGGTGGGGATGTTTAACATGGGTGGATTTAATAGGTAATCTTTGGTTATTTGGGGGGTACGGTTATGATGCAGTAGGAACATTAGGTTCCCTAGGTGATCTTTGGAAATTCAATCCTTCAACTAATGAATGGACCTGGATGAAAGGACCCCAACTTGCTTCCCAGCCGGGCAACTACGGTACCCAGGGAATTCCCTCCACAACAAATACCCCCCCTGCACGAAGTGAAACTACAGCTTCGTGGGTAGATGATTTAGGTAACCTATGGCTTTTTGGGGGATATGTCTCTGGTACTGGTTATTTTAGCGATCTATGGAAATATAATCCATTAACTAATGAATGAGCTTGGATGAGCGGATATAGTATTGTTGATCAGCCGGGTGTTTATGGCATTCAAGGTGTTCCCTCTCCTGCTAATAAACCTGGTGCAAGAATGGTTTTTGCACATTGGAAAGATCTTTCCGGCAATTTTTGGCTTTTTGGAGGGGGTGGATATGATGAATTTGGAGCTATAGGTGGCCTCAACGATCTTTGGAAGTATGATCTTACTTCAAATGTATGGACATGGATAAATGGAAATAATTTTGTTAGCGGGTCGGGTATTTATGGTGCAAAATGCGTTGCATCAGTCTCCAATATTCCGAGAGTAAGAAATGAAACCCGAGCTTGTTGGACAGATGCCTGTGGGAATTTTTGGCTTTTTGGTGGATTTAGATTTGTTGGGATCAATTATAATGATCTATGGCATTATAATCATTTAACCAACGAATGGTTGTGGGTAAGTGGCGATAGCATATACAATCAACCTGGCGTTTATGGTACTCAAGGGGCTTCAAGTCCTTCCAATAAACCTGGAGCCAGAAGTGGAACAGTAAGCTGGATGGATAATTCTGGGAATCTATGGTTATTTGGTGGGTATGGTTCCCCTAATTTCTACAATGACTTATGGAAATACGTTCCCGATCCGAATTGTGCCGGTGCATCGCCGTTAGTTGCAGCAGCCAGCCCCGACACCAGTATTTGTTTAGGAGATAGTGTCCAGCTTAACGCAAGTGGAGGTATTAATTACAACTGGAACCCTTCAACAGGATTAAGTGATTCAACGGTTTCTAATCCTTTAGCAAGTCCAGACACTACTACTACTTATTTTGTTACAGTTTCAACTGATATCTGCTCCGCAATGGATTCTATTACTATTAATGTCTATTCGGATCCCATAATTAGCATTTCAGGAGATACCGGCATCTGTGAAGGAGACAACACGACCTTAACGGCAAGTGGAGGCACTGCTTATCTTTGGAATACCGGGGATACAACAGCTTCTATAACAGTTAATCCAACTGATACAACAAACTATAAGGTAACTGTTTTCAACGGGTCCTGTTTTGCAACAGATTCTATTATGGTGGCCGTTCAAACATCGTCGCTAAACATTGTAAATATTGAAATTTGCACCGGAGACAGTACATTTGCTGGTGGCAGCTACCAAACTACATCAGGAACCTATTTTGACACATTAAATGTTTCGGGTGAATGCGATAGTGTTTTGATCACTCAGCTAAACGTAAATTCACTGCCGCAAGTTGATGCGGGAACAAATATTACTATTAATGCTGATTCATGTGTTGCATTAAGTGCTTCTGCAGGTGTAATTTATATTTGGACTCCCCCAATAGGCCTTAGTTGTACAGATTGTCAGAATCCTCTTGGATGTCCGGGTCAAACCACTACCTATTATCTGACAATTATTGACGCTAACGGATGCATTGGTAATGATGATGTTACAATAACTGTTACTCCCAAGCAGGTTATTCCCTGCAGTGAGAAAATCTTTGTTCCTGATATTTTTTCACCAAACCATGATGGTCAAAACGATGTTTTACAAGTTATAGGAAAGGGCTTCAACGTAGTTATATTTATGATCTATAATCGATGGGGCGAACGAGTTTTTATAACAGAAAATAAAAGTTATGGATGGGATGGAACTTATAAAGGAGAAATGATGAGCCCTGCAGTATTTGTTTATTATTTGGAAGTAACCTGTACTGATACGGGTGAAAAATTTACTACGAAAGGAGATATTACATTGGTCCGATAATTCTAAAAAGTTGTTGAGAAAAAGTAAAATTGTTAATGATTGGCAAAGCAAGCTCTCGCAGCACATAAGAATTGAATCTCAAATGTTTCTGAGAAAACATTAATTGAATGATTTGAGGAATATTATTGCAGCAGTGTGCTTATGTGCGGCATGTGCTTGCGTGTGGAGGCTATTCCGTAAGGCGCGGGGGCAAAAAAACTAAATCGGGAAGTATCCACATCGTTGTCTACGAAGCGAAGAAGTCCTACCGTAGTCCTGTTCTGCCTTTCAGGGAGTTACGGTCTTGTCAATCGCTACTGAACTTTCAGGGTGCTGGTCAACCGTTTTATTAAAGTCCTTGTAACCTTACTTACTTTTCAGGCTGTTACCTACTTTTCCAGTCGTACTGAATTGTCCGTCTGGTTTTTATTTTACTACAAAACTTTCTGCCCGCCATTACTTACAACTACCATATAGGCACAGGTTTGTTGTCGTTATCTTGAAAAATTTGCAAGATTGAAACATTTTTTATGTTTTTATTTTCTACAGCCAAATATATTACATTTTTATAATGTTTGTTAATTAAATTAAATATTCATAACTTGTATTTTTTTGAATAAACTTTATTAATTTTGATACTTTTAATTACTCCCAAATCTACATGGAAGAAACTTTAACATACCAAAAAATTTATACCTTTGAGGATTTGAGTTGTTTACCAGACGAAAATTATGAGATCATTAATGGAAAAAGAGTAGATATTTCACCAACAGGATTTATACATGGAAAATTTGAATTTAACATTGCCCAGGTCTTAAAAGATCGTCTGGAGAATAAAGGATATGTTGCGGTTGGGGAAATTGGCATTGTTATTCGTAAAAAACCTTTTAGACTCAGAGCTGCTGATGTGGTATATATTAGTAAAAAAACTTCGCCACAGGAACCCGAAGGGATACTTCAAATAGCTCCTGATCTCATCATTGAGATCCTGTCTAAAGATGATACAACTGAGAAAATGAACAATAAAATCAAGGATTACCTTTCAATAGGCGTAGAAAGCATTGTAGTTGTTGACCCTGCTGCTGAATCGATATCAATATACCATCAAAAGAAAAAAGAAATAGAATCCTACAGTTTTGATGAAGAATTTGAACTTTACCAGGGAATAAAAATTATTATGAATCAAATTTTATAACTATGAAAACAAAAATTTTAACATCCGCAACTCTGTTCGTTACAGCGTTCCATGTTTATGGTTCATCCCTGATTTTTCAGGATAACGATAAATCATCAGAAGTAAGGTACATCAATGAAATCAAATGGCAGCCAGATGCTTCTTATCAAAAAACATTGAGAAATTCAGTAGCATGGCAGAACTTTCTGCAAAAAAATGGCCCGTGGCAGGTAATTTTCAACGAACAAAATGCAAAGCCGCACCGTGCTTTTGGGTCGCCAATCCAGGTTTCAGGCTCAGATGCTTCTGACAAAGCGCTGAATTTTATCAATAACGAACTTACTGATTTTAATATCCCTTTGAATGAACTGCAATTAGTAAATGCATTTGCCAGTGATCATTTCCAATATATCAATTTTACACAATATCACCAAGGACTACAGATATTAAACAGCCGCCTTACAATAAAGATGACCTTAGATAATAAGGTAATACTTTGGGGCGCTGATGTGTTTGACAATATCGCTATCAATATAAATCCTTCAATAACCGCTAGCGCTGCCAAAGCAAGCGCTGAACAGGATCTGCAAGCTACTGTCAAGAGCAGCCTGGTAAAACCAGACCTATTTATCTTACCTGTACCACAGGGTAAAAGTAATATTTTCAAATTGATTTATGAAGTAAATGTTGAAGCTGTAGATAATGACGGGCTGCCTGCCAAATTTTATACATTAGTTGATGCACACAATGGAGAAGTACTTTATAGAGAAAATCAAGTGAAGACGGAAAAGCCCCGCCAGTTGGCGGGGCAAAGCACAGAACATAAAGAGCAGAGTTTAAAGCAGAACGCTATGCCCCGCCAACTGGCGGGGCCATGCGCTATGCGCTATGCGCAAACTGCAAATACGGATGTTTATCTTACAAGTAATCTTTACGCAACAAACCCTAAGAATCCCGCTACTGTGGAACCGCTGACTTATCTTAAGATCGTTGCAGGTGCAACAAATTATTACACGGATACGGCAGGTTACGTTGGCATGCCTTTTACTTCTCCGACTTCTGCTGCGCTCAGCCTTGAAGGAAGCTGGTGTAAAGTTCAAACAAGCAATGTCGTCCCCTCCTTCACAACAACTTTAAACCCGGGGGTTAACAACCTTTCTTTTGATACCGATGCAAACATCACCGAAAGAACTGCCTATTATCATGTGAATATTATCCATGACCAAATGAAATCATATTTCCCGGCTTTTACCGGTTTAGACTGGCAAATGGAGACAAATGTTGATTTAACTTCGAGTAGTTGTAATGCTTTCTATAGCGGAACTTCTATAAATTTTTATGCTGCCGGAGGCGGCTGTAATTCCATAGGGCAGGTAGGTGATGTTGTTTATCACGAATATGGCCATGGCATAAACAGTTATTATTATTCATCCTTTGGCCAATCGTTTAATAATGGAGCAATGGGTGAAGGAAATGCCGATATCTGGGGTATGAGCATTACACTAAGTCCGATATTAGGGAGTGGTTTTTATACTGCTAATACTGATGGAATCAGGAGGTATGATATTAACCCGAAAGTTTATCCCCAGGATATTGTAGGTGAAGTGCATGCTGATGGTGAAATCATTGCAGGCGCGTGGTGGGACACCTACCTGAATTTAGGCGACATGAACCAGATGATGGCCCTTTTTTCGGAAACCTATAATGGGTTTGCTGCCACAGCCGCTAACGGCCAGGAAGGACAGGCATTTTATGATGTTTTGATCGATGCACTGCAGGCAGATGATGTGCCTGCCAATGGCGGAGACAATGATATTACCAACGGAACTCCAAACTGTACTGCAATAGGTGGTGCATTTGCCTTGCATGGAATTAGCTTATTAAGTAATGTCATACTAACTCATAATGAAGTACTAAGCTCCACTGCAGGCAATCCAGTCACTATTGATGCTGTAATAACCTTTGGTAATCCCTGGGCATTCAATGCGGCAAAAGTATTTTATAAAATTGACAATGATACTGCATGGAATTCATTATCTATGACAAATACTGGCGGCAATAATTATACGGTTGATATTCCTGCGCAGCCATGTGGAACGATCATAGCTTATTATTTGGCCATTGAAGGTATCTGTGGAAATGTCGCAACGATCATACCGGGTAAGGCAGCGAACCCTGATCCTAATATCCCGTTTTTTATCCTGGTTGGATATAACGTGGTTGCCACCGAAGATTTTGATTTTGCTACAATGGGCGTATGGACAACAGGAGTTGCGGGTGATAATGCAACAACAGGACTGTGGATCATTGATATACCTGTAGGATCAACATCGTCTTCCGGCAGCCTAGTCCAAACCGATGCGCAGCATACCCCTGGTGGTCAAAATTGTGCTGTAACCGGTAATGCCCCTTCCCCAACATCAGGCATAGGTACTAATGATATTGATGGCGGACATACCACATTAGAGACGCCTGTGCTGGATCTTTCTTCTTATAATGACCCTGTTGTGACCTATTACCGCTGGTACATCAACGACCCGCCAGGAGGTGCCAATCCGGCTAATGACTGGTGGGAAGTAAGGATATCAAACGATGGGGTTAATTGGTTTAACGTAGAGGGGACTAAAGTATCTGATGGAAGCTGGAGGCGGTTTGCTTTTAGGGTGAATGATTATATTACTCCTACATCAACTACACAAATCAGATTCATCGCTTCTGATAGCGCTAATAATACCAATTTGCCATTTAACGGTGGCAGCCTGGTAGAAGCTGCTTTAGATGATATTCAGATCTGGGAGGTAATGCCGATTAATCTGATCACTTTTTCTACAAATGCAACTTGTGGAAATTCGGATGGAACTGCTAATGTAGTTGTTAGCGGTGGTACTCCGGGTTATACTTATTCCTGGTCACCAACCGGTGGCACAAACGACACTGCTACGGGCTTAGCTGCGGGTATTTATACTGTAATAGTTACTGATGCAAACGGATGTGTTGACAGTATAAATGTGACCGTAAATAATGTAGGTGCGCCAAGTTTGATTACAACTAAAACAGATATAAGCTGCAACGGATTATGTGATGGTGATGCAACAGCTAATGTTTCAGGGGGTACTTCTCCTTATACTTATTCCTGGTCACCGGCAGGCGGCACAGATTCTACGGCATCTAATCTTTGTGCAGGTATCTTTACGGTAACAGTAACTGATGACAGCAATTGTATAGCCACCGTTAACGTTACGATTACCCAACCAGTAGCCATCAGCATTGGGCCGGAAGTTTCTACCGATCTTAGCTGTTTTGGCTCTAACGATGGAACCATTACAATAACAGCATCCGGTGGAACTGCTACATTAAATTATTCCATAGATAGCGGAGCTACCTTCACAAATACTACCGGTAATTTTACAAGCTTGACTACAGGAACATATAATGTAATGGTTCAGGATGCAAATAATTGTACACAACCCGGTAGTACCTTAACTATTACCGAACCAACAGCTATCACTGCACCCCCAATTTCATTCACAGACGATACCAATAGCAGTGGTGTTGGTACTGCAACAATTTTTGTAAGTGGCGGTACACCTTCTTATACTTACTCATGGGCACCTTTTGGAGGCACCGACTCTATTGCGACAGGATTAACAGCCGGGATTTATACTGTTACAGTGATTGATAATAATGGATGTATACTTCTGGATACTGTTATCGTTGACAACATTACGGGTATAAGTCAATCAACAACTACCGGGTATAATATCAGGCTTTATCCTAACCCCACTACCGGGAAGTTTATTTTACAATTTGGGAAGTATCCCAAAAATCTGGTTATTACTGTACTTAATCTATTAGGAGAGGTGATCACTAAGATAGAAAACGAAAACCCCACCTTCTATAATAAGTTTGAAATTGATCTTTCATCAGAAGCAAACGGGCTTTACTTTATAAAAATACAGACTGCTACCAGGATTATTACCAGGAAGATTATCCTTGATCGTTAACCCGTAACCAATGAATTAAAAAACTCCGCACATAAATTCCGGATAAAATTAAAAAATAAAAATAATATATCAAAAAATTTGGTCTAATAGACAAAAGTTGGTGCTTAAAAACTCCTGTAATTATTAACTATAAAAACATTACTAAACCTCCAAACTCTGCGCCATCTCCTCTTCAACAAAATTAATCCCCATACCTTCTAATTCATCTAACACCGGCTCATAAATTTCTTTTACGGTAGGAATCTGAACTCCTGTTAAGGCGATTTTTCCTGTTAAGATCAATTTGGCAGCAATACCAAGCGGCAAACCAACTGTTTTTGCCATTGCTGTTTGAACAGTATCGTCACCAATCGTTACCATGGAAGATATAAGTGTTTTTTTGTTTCCATTAAGCTCATATTCAAACTGGTGCTGCATTACGATCATATCTTTATCCTGTTGATCCATTTGCCATTTTTGTTCTAATAAATGTTGTAAAATCCTTGCCGGAGAAACATTGGATAACCCTATTTTCTTTTTGTCAAACAACCCTAACCATATTAGTTTCTTCATTTCTTCAGATCCCTCATCAATACGTAAATATTTGCACAACTTTTTTTCTACTGAAATATCGGTTGCATAGGCTAAAAAGGTATTAAGAAGGTCTCTGTAAGTCATTTGCTCAGAATTTTCCAACGTAATGCTGTCATCTGTCAGTCCAATCTGCACCAGTAATTTCCATGCATTACAAAAGCCAGGTCTCCGTAACGTACCCCTGAATATAGTTTGAATATCCTCTAAATCATACTTATCTCTGTATCTGAGAGAATCACGGTTTGGATAAGCTTCGAAATCTCCATAATTCAACACAGAGACCTTTTCAATGCGTGAAAATATCCTGTGGGTAGGAACATATTTATACATACCATTTTTTTTATATTTAACAGTTTGCTGACCTGCCAGCACAACATTTCTCGGGTTCCATGTAAATTTATAATGCCACGGATTATTATCAAATTCAGGGGCAATAAGTCCACCCGTAAAAGATTTAAAAAGTGTTAATACACCACCGTCTTCTTTGATCTTATCAATTACCTTTTTGGCAGACATATGATCAATTCCAGGGTCAACCCCCATTTCCATTAGTATGATATTACCATTTTTTTTAGCAACAGCATCAAGTTCCCTTATCTCTGTGGTTACATACGAAGCTGTAATCATATTTTTTCTAAATTCAACACAATCAGATGCTACAAGATGATGAAATCTTACAGGAAGCATGGAAATAACAATATCAGCATTTTGAATTTCATTTTTTCTTTGCACTTCATTTAATACATCAAAAGTGATAGCCGTGCCGCACTTCTGAAGTTTTCTCTTCGCTTTTTCTATTGTTCTGCTGGCTACAGTAATCCGCCAATCAAATTCCATTGATTTGTTTAGCAGGTATTGTATCAACGTAGAAGCAGATCGACCTGCTCCGAGTATAAGAATATTTTTCATTAGTAAATCCGAATTGTATTCGGATATTTTAATAGTTGAATTTATTAAGGGACAAAATTAAATAAATACATTAGCATTCATTCGTATATTAGCATTTTTTTATTAACATTATTAGCAACAAAATATTCGTATCCAATCAATGATAAACATGGCAACAAAATTAGAATTTAAAACAGAATTAAGAGTTTTTGAAAATGGATCTGACCTGGGAAAGCAGGAATATGACCTTTTACAGGAAGCCAGGAAAGCTACCGATAGAGCTTATGCGCCTTACTCAAAGTTGAATGTTGGTGCAGCAATCTTATTGGATGATGATACGATCGTAACAGGAACGAACCAGGAAAATGCTGCCTATCCCTCCGGGCTTTGTGCGGAAAGGGTTGCGATCTTTGCTGCCAGCGCTAATTATCCTGATAAAGTGATTAAGATGGTTGCTGTTGCTGCAAAGAAACACCCCTCTCCCGGGGGGAAATCAGAATCTGCTCAATTTTTACCTGCTGCTCCTTGCGGAGCCTGCAGGCAAGTGTTGTTAGAATATGAGATCAAACAAGGTACTTCGATCAAGATCATTATAGGTGGTGAGAAAGGCAAGATATACATTTCAGAATCTGTAAAAATGCTTTTGCCATTTCATTTCACCTTGTGAAAATGGGAGACAATTATATTTCCGTTAAAAAAACAGCAAGGTATTTTACCCTTGGAAAGCTTACTGACAAAACAGAAAACATCTGGTTTGTATGTCATGGCTACGGACAACTGGCAAATTATTTTATTCAAAACTTCCAGGTGTTGGATAACGAAAAGAATTATGTAATTGCTCCTGAAGGACTACACAGGTTTTATAAAAGTGGCATGTTGGGGAGAGTTGGAGCAACATGGATGACAAGCGAAGACCGGCTGAACGACATCAAAGATTATGTCAATTACCTCAATCAACTCTATTTTGAATTGCTTCAGGATATCAACACAGAAAAGATAACTATAAATATTCTGGGATTCTCTCAGGGAGCTGCCACCGTTTGCCGCTGGATTGCAGATAGAAAGATAAGGTTTGACAAGTTTATCCTCTGGGCAGGTATATTCCCTCCAGACCTTGATTTTAAAATAAACAGAGACATTTTACAAAAAGCAAAAATTCACCTTGTCTATGGTGACCAGGATGAGTTCTTTAAGAAAGAAACACTCGACATCTATCTCTCGGAATTAAAGAAAAACAATATTACTGCTGAAATCATCAGATTTAAAGGAGGGCATGAGATTACCGATCAAGCCCTGAAGAAGATTTTTTGAAAATAAAAAATTATAAGTCTTTATGACTACCGTCACAATAAGGCTTATTCCCTGAATGCTTGCAACCACACCAGGCAACTTTCTTAGCTTCTGTAATTTCTACCCTAATCGGCCTGATATCGGTCTCTGAATGGGAACCATCGCAAAAGGGTTGGTTATTGCTTCTGCCGCACTGGCACCAGGCATAACTTCCCGGTTCCATGTCCATAACATAGGGGCTTTGTTGAGCTATTTTGGGGTTTTCCATGATTGAAATATTTTATAAGTTAATCTGATTTACTATGATGTTTATTGTTTAATTATTTTTGTATATGTAATTGTATTACCATTATTTATTCGAAGATAATAAAATCCTTCATCTAAAAATGACAGATCAATTTTCTTATCAATATAAGAGTATTGATTTTTTAAAACCATCCTCCCTGATAAGTCAAATATTGCAAAAAATAGTTCCTCGTTATCTTTATTTATTATCAAATATTCTCTTACAGGATTAGGAAAAACAGAAATATCATAGAGGTTACTATTTTCACTTATACCTGATGGATTCCTGGTAAACTTATAGATCGTACCATTTGCCGGGCTACCATTTGTAGTTGAATTCGCAGAATTAACTATGACAGGATTATTGGGGTCACCACTCAAATAAATAAATTCCGGAGAAACATTATTTTTTAAACCCACAGCAGGCCCTGTTGCGCCGCCAAATGAAACAGAAGAAATTGAATTAGCTCCAATATGAATTTCAATATCATTGGTGCCTTCAAAGAGCCATAACTGTACATTGACAGAATCATCTGCGGTACAAACCGAATCGTATTCATTAAAAAATCCTGCATTTTTCCATTCTATTTTTAAAATTTGGCTGCCGGGAGTGCCTGATAATTGATAGGAGATGGGTGAAGCAGATAAAGTGTTTTGTATTTCAGTTACCGAATTTTGCCTTGTTGATTTCTGAACAATAATTTGATCAAAGGGATTATTTAAGCTTTTTAATGCTATATTATCAATAGAAGCTATATTTGACTTAGCTGAATTATAAGATAATACTTTAGAAAGGGCTGCTGTACAACCTGTTGGATTAGTAACTTCAATCTGGTAATATAAGCTATCACTCGGAGGAGGTGCAAGGTCTGTATAAGTACTAACGAAACTTGATATAGAGTCAATCAAAATCAAATTTGAAGGAGAAGCACCCCTCCAAATTCTAACATAATTATATGAAAATCCTTCGTAATTATCCCATATCAAATTTACACTTGGAGGAGGGATGCCATAATTTAATACTAAATGAATGGTTTTATGCGCAATGCTTTTTGCAGATACATTGCCGCATTGATAAATGGTAGAGATTTTGTACCTGTCAGATTTTATAAAAGGATTAGATGTAATATCAATAAATATACTCAAACTATCATTAAGTACATTTCCAACTGAGTCATAAATACCGGATACGCCCGATTCCTTATAAATAATGTATGATGCGGCACCGGTAATTGTTTTCTCCCAAACGATTAAATTTTTAACTGTAGCATTATCAAAAGTTACCAAACAAATTTCAGGTACATTTTGGCTAACAATAATATTTCTATCAGTAAGGTTGGCAGAAAAGACATCAATGATGAAGTTGTTTAAAGAATCAAACATTATCCATCCATCCCCCACATTCAATGAATTAAATAGCTGGTCAAAGTAATCAAAATTAAATCCAATCGGGATATTATATACTGGGTTATCCCAAATAACAGTATCATTCAGTGAAGTTGAACCGGTCAGGTCTGAATAAGCTCCGCTTGTTTTACTGAAGGTATAGGATTGAGCATTACAATAAATTGAAAAGCTCAAATAACTCAAAAAAATCAAAAATTGGATGATTGTCTTTTTCATTTTCAATAAATTTAAACTCTTTACAAGTGTAATTAGTGGTTTGTTCACTCATTAGCATATTTATCTACAAACGGAAATTCAAGGGGCAGCGTCATTTTAACCCTTTTTGGCTCCTCATTTTCTTTGCCTGGTATCCAGAGAGGCATCAATTTTATCACTCTTCTAACTTCTTCATCACAACCATAGCCTATACCCTGTAGGATTTGAATATTTGATAAACTCCCATTTTTTTCAATGATAAACGCAACAAAAACATTCCCTTTTACCTTATTCTCTAATGCCTTAGCCGGGTACTGAATATTATTTTTAATGAACTTATACATTTTTTTCATGCCCCCGGGAAAATCCGGGGGGTGCTCTACTTTGGTGTAAACAGTAGTATCCTTCCACGCCAAAACGCCAACGGGGTAAGCATGATCATTTGCACAAAATATTATTGCTATGAATAGAAACAGATTTTTAATCATGATCTTTGTATATAATTAATTTTGCCTATTCTCAATCTTGTTACTCGTGGATTATATAATATACAGTTTAACACGCTATTCTAAAATATAGCCTTCTTTAGCTATAACGCAATCTATAAAATTTTAATTACTTTAACAAACAAATTGAAATCTTACTTTAATCTTCAATTCCCCAACACTCCTTCTTCAATGCCAAAAACTTTTGACAGCACTTTTTGTGACTTGCCGTTTGTGATAATGATCAAATGGTCATACAATTCAACTTTCACATCCCCTTCAGGATTTTTTAGCAGCTTCCTTTTATCACCCGCTTCTTTACTCAAACCAATCAGTATGCAATTATACTTTTTCTTCAATTCTAAGAAAACATCTCTATAATTATGATCTATAAAAGGATTTTTAGAAATAACCTTATACTGCTTAATATCATAATCATCGTCATCTACAGGATAGCTCATAATATCTTCGCTATAGTTAGCAACGTCCGGTTCAAAAATAAAGCTGGCAACCAGCCTGGAGGAAATCTCATTTTTTGATACAATATAGGTTACACCTGCGCCATAAAAAGTATCCTTCAGGTCTGCATTATCCAGCATTACCACAAAATTGCTGACATAGAAATGCTTTTTAAGGTTCAGGACATAAACCAATTTTTCAGTATCATTATCCAGATTGATAAAAACAGAAGAGGCATGGTGAATATTTGCCTTTTTTAGCTGTTCTATACTACTAAAGTTTGCATACAGCACATAAACATACTTTTGCTCAAAATCTTTATGTATCAGGTCAATATCACTTTTGTTATTTGTAACGATTGCCACTTTATTACCAACAGCAACGAGCTGATCAGCTACCACCTTTCCAAACTCATTCCATCCAATAATGACGGCATGATTTGCAAATTTTGTGCCGTTGTATCCTAATTTTTGATTTTCCTGCATAGTCCTGAAAAAAATAGTTAACTGGCTGATAAGATAACCATATAACCCAACGCTAACGATCACAAAAACAGACCCAATCACCCTCCCTACATGTGAAACAGGCACCTTATCCCCGTAACCCACCGTTGTTAATGTTACGATAGCGTACCAGATCGCATCTGGAAAATTATTGATATTGGAATCTTCATACTTTATCTCAAAATGTATAAGAATTTTGCAAACAATGATGAAAAACAATAAAACAATGATTACAGAAAACGCTATTCTGATTCCTTTGTACTTTTTCACGATTGATAAACCATAAATGTTCAGTATATGATTTCATTATAACACAGATATATTAGTCATTGTCATTTTAGTCATTTCAAATTTCAGGCATTTGTCTGCTACCCACTATCTACTTCCTGTTTATTCTTCCCTCCTGCTGCTGCTGCAACTTTCTGAATCGTCAGCCCCTGCACCAATATAGCAAAAACAACCACAATGAAAGTCAATGAAACTATCAGATCTTTGGTATCAAATTCTTTATCTGCCAATTGAATTACACCCAGACTTGGTAAAGCCAAAGCAAGCGCCACTGATATACCTCCTCTTAAACCACCCCATGTTAATATTTTTATGGTACCTTTTTCAAATTTTTTACCCAGAGACATAATCCCTATCGGAATACTTACACCAACCAACCTTGCAAACAACACTATTGCAATAGCTAAAACTCCGGCAAATATGTATTCTCCTGTAAATTTAATTACCAGCATTTCCAAACCTATTAATATAAAGAGAATGGCATTTAAAGATTCATCAATCAAATCCCAAAATCTATATACATAATCTCCAACTGCTTCAGACATTTTCTCGCTTCTGCCCTTGTTTCCTAACGATATACCCAATACAACCATAGCTAAAGGACCAGACACATGCAGGAATGTTGCAACTATAGTCCCACCCATCACAAATGAGAGGGTGACTAACACCTCCAATTGAACAAACTCATTAGGTATCCATTCAAGTGTTTTATAGCCAAAATATCCTAAAATAAGTCCGAGCACTACTCCTCCTACCGCTTCCTGCGTGAAGAGCATTGAAATATATTTGACCCCGAAGGTATCTGGTCCATATTGCCAGGGACCAAAATGAAGATGCTCAAAACTTCCTGGTGTAGATTGTGCAATGTGCAGAATTGTAAGGAATACTACTACTCCTATTCCATCGTTGAATAAAGATTCTCCATTGATCCTCATCTGCAGGTTTTCAGAAATATTGGTTTTTTTAAGCAGTGCAAGAACTGCAATCGGGTCAGTGGGAGATATTAATGCACCGAATAACAAACAATGAATATATTTGACAGGTAAATGCACGAAATCTAAAACAAAATACATCAATGTACCGACAATAAATGTAGAGATCAACACTCCACCAAATGCTAATAACAATATTGACCATTTTTCCTCAGCAAGTTTTTTGAGGTTAATATGCAGGGCGCCTGCAAAAAGCAGAAAGGGCAGCATTATGTCGAGCATTATTACCGTAAAATCAAAATTCTTCATAATTTCTTCAGAGCCTTCCCTTAATTGTGGAAAGCCGTAGCCCGCAATGAAAACTGCCATTGAACTCAAAAGCGCCAATACCATTAACCCAATTGTAGCCTCCAATTTCAGTATAGTGCGATTAATTGATGTAAACAATGTCGCAATGACTATGAGTAAGGTTATAATTTCATATGTATCCATAATTATATTTAAGAATTACGAATTCGTACCTCGTCATTCGTACTTCGTATTTCAAAATGATTTAATTTGTGGTCAAAAGTATGTGTTTTTTTATTAATGACAAAAATTTTAAATATTTTTTGTATTATTTTATGTTTAAACCCTTTTTTGGGTGGAATAAATTTTGTAAGATGATATTTATATCGTTATCCTGAATTCAAACATTTTGTAATAAAAAAAAGAGGCGCATCTCAATGCGCCTCCATGAAGGTTTCTCAACTTAAAAGTTGAGTTACAAAGTTGAGTTACAGGGTAAACTTCACTTGCAAGGTATATTTCACTGCCACTGCTTTCCCTCTTTGTTCACCCGGGTTCCATCGCGGCATCAGCTTAATAACCCTGAGAGCTTCCTTATCCAGCTCTTTGTTGATGCCTTTTACCACCTTAATATCCCTGATGCTGCCGTCTATATCCACCACAAAGCTGATATAAACCGTTCCTGCAATCCCTTTTTCTTTGGCAGATTTGGGATATATGATGTTGCTTTTGATAAACTCCATCAATTTAGTCACCCCTCCCGGAAATTCAGGCATCTTTTCAACGATAAGAAATACCTTTTCTGTCTCTTCCTCTTTTAACTCCTCTGTGGCAGCTCCTATCATATCTGCTTTTGGCACTGGCTTTCCCTGAATGTTCCTGGAAGAAAATGAATTATTACTATCCTGTCTATAACTATACTTTTTCACTTTAGCTGCACCAGTTGCCCCAACTCCCCCTCTACCAACCGCATAATTTGACACGCCCTCGGGCAATGGCAAAGGCTGTTTCACGGTGGTAATTAAGCCATCTGCATTTCTTCTTTCAGAATCAATGGCTACAAACGAGGTATAGGCAGTCAGCAGGTTATATTTCAATCCTATGTTCGTAACCTCTTTGATGCGCTCATCATTCCGGCTTAATTTATTGTAGTCATCAAGCAAGGTAATACGGTGCCGGGCCCATAAGTATCGCAGCGCTGAATTGCCTTTATCCGGTTTGATCTTAGCTGCGTCTATGGTCTTTGAATACTTTTTATTTCCAGAGATACCATTCAGCGTGATCTTTCCCTTGTTATTTCCCCTCCATTTTCCAAATACAATAACGGGTCGTTCTGCTAACAGATCGGGTATGCTGTATGGTTCAACGTCATACACGTCAAGACCGCCAAAATCAAGCTTTGCATTTGTCAGCACAGGAAATTGAATATACTTCCTGAACTTATCAGCTTTTTCCTCTGCCTTATCCGGCTTTGTTACCACAAAATGTTCGCCCATGCCAACCCTTGCCATCCCTTCTATGATATACCTGTTAACGCTCGAACCTATGCCAAATGTAAAGAAATTAGCTGTGGATAAATTCTTTCGAATCAGGTCAAAAGCCTCTTTTTCTACCCTAACATAACCGTCAGTTAAGATCACAACTGTTCTTGAATATTCTTCTGTGCCTTTGAGGTTTATTGCCCGGTTAAGTGCCGGCAGCAATTCTGTGCCTCCCCCACCCCGCTGCTTTTCGATAAATTGAATAGCTTTGGTAATATTTGCTGATGTGGCAGGCAATGATTGCTCAGCCAATGTAGATGAAGTGCCTGCAAAAAGCAGCACATTGAACTTGTCATAAGCACGTAATTTGCTTATCAGGTCCCGTAATATTTTTTTGGAAATATCAAGCGGGAAACCACGCATAGAACCGGATACATCTACTACAAAAACGTACTCCCTGGGAGGTATCTGGTCTGTAGTCACACGTTTCGGAGGTTGAAGCATCATCAGGAAAAAATTCTCCTTGCCTTCGTACAACAGCAGTCCTGATTCTATCTGGTTACCTGCTAACCTGTAGCGAAGTATGAAATCTTTATTTCCTGCATGTTTTTCAGATTCCTTCAATGTTATAATCGAAGAAACAGCTCCGTCAAAATTGATATTGACATCATGCGATATGCATGTAACTTGCTGAACCGGCAAACCTGCATTAATATTAGTTTTAATATCAAAAGTATAATCAGGTTTGACGCCTTCTTCCAAATAAGGATTTGCAACCCAAAGATCGCTTGAAGCAGATGCCGTAGCTACCGATTGATTGGAATACCTTGGACCTACCACTGTCGGATAGACGAATTCATAGATACCATCTTCAGGTATCAATAATTCAGTGTAGGAAAGTTCAACCGTGATCGTATCACCGGGCAGGATGTTGGCAACGTTCATCTGGAATACATTCGGACGCTGCTGCTCCAGTAAAGAAGCCGTTCTACCCTGCTGCCTGGCCTGCTCATAATCCTTGCGGGCTTTTTCCCGCTTTTCTATCTTTGCAATAAGCGTTCTTTTTCCTACTATCATCTTCATACCGTAAACCGCTGCCCTGGTGGAAGCAGGAAAAATGTAGATCGCCTCCAGCGTTTTGGTTCCTTCATTCTTATAAACCTGTTTGATCTTTACATCAGCGATTACCCCTGCTATATTCACTTCTGCAGAGGTATGGCTGAGCGGCATCTGATCTGTTGAAGGATCATCACTTTTAATAAAAAAGTACGGAGATAAGGTTTTATCATCTCCATTTTTGGTATTCATCAGAGTCCCACTGCCCGTGGGGCTCTGATTACTCATCAAGTGTGAGCCCAACTTGGAGTCGGACTCCCACGAGAAATACCCATTAGAATAATTTTCTCCGCATGCTGATAATGATAACAGCATTAAAAACGTTATACATGTTACTCTGAAAGAATTTTTCAGTGTAATTCCGGTTGAATACCACCTTGTATTGAACCGGGAGTTTTGTTGTGTTTTCATGATTTCTAAAATTTAATGTTAATTTTGGTTTTTACCCTGTGGAATTTGTTTGCATTCCACAGTGTTCGACTATTAGATGCGGGGAGGGAATAAATTCCACAAATATTTTTTAAAAAAATTACAATGAAATAAAAACAAAATTCTATTTTTGCTTCATCAAACCCCGCACCCAGAGTACTCGGGGTGCGGGGCAAACTAAATCATAGTCCCGACAATGTGTCGGGATGAAACTTGACACTTGCGGAAGCGTTATTGTCAATAAAATAAATAGTCCATAAATTATGATAACCAAAACAAAAACGGAAGTAAAGATTCCATTAAAAGAATGGAATGCATTGCAGGTGAATCCTTTTTTTGCGGAGATGTTTGAATTGCTTGAAGACATAAGTGATTTAGAAAAGGCAAAAACAGAAAAAGGGAAAGATGTAACGCTCACACAATATCTGAAAAACCGTGGCATACAACATAATCATTAAACCTGCTGCACAACACGACCTGGATAAACTGCCTGTCAAAGAAGTGGTTCGGATTGCACTACGAATTCAGACACTTGAAGATAATCCCCGCCCTTTTGGCATTCAAAAGTTATCCGTAGATGAGGGCTATAGAATACGAAGCGGAAATTACAGGATCCTTTTTGAGATAGATGATAAAGAAAAATTGATATTTATTTATCGCATCAAGCATCGTAAAGATGTTTATCGTTAATTTCGCCACTGTGCGGAATTTGCACTCCCGCACTCATACCTACTTAGAAGGATAATTTTGTAAACAAAATTTATATTTTTGCATTATAATATGGATAAGGATTTTGTAAAAGAAAATATAGGATTGCTTAAAGATTTGCTAAAGGGACTGTTTACCCTTTTTATCTTAATTGGTTCTGTGGTGGAGCTGTACTGGTAAAAAAAACTTTTTTGACGGATAAATTTGAATATAATATCATCGTAATTTGTTTTATTACAGATATTACCTAAAAATCTAAATTAAAAAAAAACAACTTAAATTGTAATCATTATTAACATCATGCATCAAATTATCAGTTACTGGATGCTGGTTACTGGGTGCTGGTTGACCCTATTATTATTAATTTTTGCAACATATTGTCTTAATGCAGCTCTTTATTCACAATAGGACGTACTTTTCCTCTTTTTAATTTAGATTTTTAGGTTCAATATTAAAATATAATTCCATTGCGTTTCCTCATATCAAAACACAAAAAGCAGGATACAGACAGCGAACTGATTGAAAAATACAGGGATTCGCATGATAATTCCTATGTAGGAGCGCTTTTCCAACGTTATTCCCACCTTGTTTTTGGCGTTTGCATGAAGTACCTCAAAGATGAAGCTGCAAGCCAGGATGCTGTGATGCAGGTATTTGAAAAACTATTAACTGACCTGATCAAACATGAGGTAACCAATTTTAAAAGCTGGGTGCACAGTGTAGCTAAAAATCATTGCTTAATGCAACTACGTAAAGAGCGGATTGAATTAAGCAAAAAAGAGGAATATAAAATAACTGAGTCAGACGATATGGAAATTACATCATATTTACATCTAAACAATGAACATCTTTTGCCGGCAGAAGACAAAGAACAACAAATAATTAATTTACACGCTGCTATCGGGCAATTAAGTGAGCAGCAAAAGATCTGTATTGAAATGTTTTATTTACAGGAAAAATGCTATAATGAAATAGAAGTTCTGACAGGCTATAGTTTCAAACAAGTAAAAAGTTTTGTTCAGAACGGTAAACGTAATCTGAAGAAATGCCTGAAAGAAGAAATGCATAAAAAGCATAAAATGAAACTTCTATGATTAAGTTATTATCACAAAAGACAATGAAAATGTGTTTACGTGTTCACGTTTTCTTATGTTTAAGAGCATAGACTTGAAAACGTGAACACATAAACACGATTAATATTATGTCAGACAAATTAAATAAAATATTAAAGGAGGGTTTGACGCCAGACAAGCTGTTTTCTGCGACTGGTTGTCTTTCTTTAGAAACGTTGCAAAAGTATTTGGAAGACCAGCTAATAACAAACCAAATGCATGCCGTTGAGAAACATCTTCTGGGTTGCGAATTATGTTCAGATGCCCTGGATGGATTATCAATAATGCCTGATGGTTCTAAAACTAAAAAAAATATAGCAGATATCAACAAAGAAATTCGTGCTAAAACCACTGCCGGCAAAGCAAAGATCATCTATTTTGATTTTAAGAGAATTGCAGCCGCGGCAGCTATATTAATATTATTGACAGGGACTTTTTATATTTTAGTTAACAATTATTTCCCATTTAACGAAAAAGAGCTGTTGACAGACCTGCAGGAAGAAACTGATGAAAAGCCCCCCTCCCATGGAGCTGGCTCGATGTCCACAGGACATCGCCCTCTCCCAAAAGAAGGGAAAGAAGAAGGTGGGAAAGAAAAAATGGAGGAGAACAAGCCAACCAAAAAAACTCCTGCAAAAGAGAAAAGAGATGGGAAAGTTCTTCCAGAATACTCGGGAGAGGATTTAGGAGGGGCTGTAAAGGATGATAGGCTAAGATCAGAAATGTCCCTGGCAGAAACTGCAACTATTGAAACCGCTGATGACAAAGCATTTTCAAAGATCAAAAAAACTAAAAAGCAGGCTGGAGCAGGTAAAAATAATGAAGAATTAATTTCATTCAAAAGTAGCGCTAATGAAAATGATATTAAAAATAATGAAGGTGCCGGAGGGGAAAATAGAAATGAAATTGCTTTTGCAGAAGATCTGGCAGGAAAAGTTGAGAGAGATGGAAATAAGCAAGGCATAGCGCCTCAAGCAGATAATAAGGACAAAGACGCAGCACAAAATGAGCCTGTTTTAGACCAGATTGCTCTTGTACGAAAAAGTGACATGAATGAGTTTAAAGCTGCACCTAAGTCGAAAGTAAAAGTGAATGAAAAAACGAGCAAAAAATCAGGACGGTCTATGGGATATAATGCTAATATGCCTGTTGAGGAAGTAGAAACCGAACAAATTTTCTTACTTGTTGAGAAACAACCTGAATTTCCGGGTGGTATAGAGAAAATGCTGGAATTTATTGCAAAAAACTTAAAATATCCCGAATCAGCAAAAGAAGCAAACATAAAGGGAAAAGTTTTTGTTAGCTTTGTTATTGATAAGTTTGGTTTTATTAAAGACGTCAAAGTGGTGAAAAGCGTTGCCAGAGAGCTTGACGAAGAAGCTGTGAGAGTCATTAAGCTTTTGCCGCAGTGGATACCTGGCGAACGGAGAGGGAAAAAGGTTGCCGTAAAATTAGTCCATCCTATTGTATTTGAATTGTAAAATGATTCTTAAAAATTGATTCAAGAACTCTACAAAACCGCAATCGCCATCCACGGTGGAGCAGGCACCATACTTCCTGCTCAGATGACCGATGAGAAAGAGAAAGCAACTAAAAAAGCCCTTGAAGATGCTTTAAGTGCAGGTATCAAAATACTGAAAAGTGGGGGCAGCGCTATAGATGCTGCGGTAGCTGCTGTAATAAGCATGGAAGACAACCCCTTGTTCAATGCAGGGAAAGGCTCTGTGTTTACCAATGAAGGCAAGCATGAAATGGACGCTTCCATCATGTGTGGTAAAACCCTGGAGGCAGGGGCAGTGGCTGCAGTGAGAAATATTAAGAATCCCATATCACTGGCAAAAGTTGTGATGCAACATTCTGACCACATAATACTAAGCGGTAAAGGAGCAAAAGATTTTGCACGAAAAATGAATGTAGAATTTGAACCTGATCAATATTTCTTTACACAAAACCGCCATGAACAGTGGATGAAAATACGTGATACCGGTAATTATCAATTAGACCATAGCGCTCCTGTCAGTCCACAAAATAAATTCGGTACGGTGGGGGCTGTCGTGTCGGACCAACATGGAAACCTTGCAGCCGCTACCTCTACTGGCGGCATGACCAACAAAAGATACGGCAGAATTGGTGACAGCCCTATCATTGGTGCAGGCACGTATGCCAATAACCAAACCTGTGCTGTTTCATGCACCGGTTATGGCGAATATTTCATCCGGGCTGTTACTGCCTATGATGTTTCCTGCCTTATGGAATACAAAGGAATGTCATTAAGAGAGGCCTGTGAAACAGTGATCAATGAAAAGCTTGTAAAATTAGGCGGTGAAGGCGGATTGATAGCTGTTGATAGAAATGGTAACTTAGAGCTTTTATTTAATTCTGCAGGAATGTACCGGGCGTGGAAAAGAAATGGGAAACCAACGCAGACAGCTATTTATCAAAGTTGATTAACTTGATGCTGATACCGGATATATATTGCTATATTATTCTATTGTCTTATTGCTCCCATTGTCAACTGATACCCCTGGGTACCCGGGAGGATCAACTTAATACTCCAACAATTGCTTCAGAAGTACCCTATCACCCACAATCAACTTCAAAATATAAACTCCGGAAGAATAACCCAGATCTTTTGCACTGAAACTATACCGGTACTTTCCGCTGATCTGTTCCTCGTCAACTAACATCTCTATCTTTTTGCCCAGGATATTATATACCTCTAATGAGACATTGGCTTTTTCATTTAAGAAATAAGTGACCTCTGTCTGACTGGTATATGGATTTGGATAAACCTTTAATTGAATCCCGCCAAAGGCGGGAGAAGATTGTAAATTGATACCGGTCGGTATAAGCCGGTTGGATACATTTGACCGGGCAGAATTGTAAACGAGTACCTTTTTTTGATCTGGCGTTCCTAACGCTCCGAGCGTTAGGAACGTTGGTGAACACTCTGTAGGATGCACTGCTGCAACCTGGTAAAACAGTTCTGGAGTAACCGGAGGATTAAGGTCGGTCCAGGAATGGTTGTTACTGGCAATAGCATAAATTGAATCAAGCGATGGTGAAGCTAGTGTTCCCCTGTAAATGTAATAAGTTCCAAAATTAAACCCTTCATAATGATCCCAGATAAGATTGATCACTCCGCCTAAGCCGAGGTTCATGGTCAGGTGCATGGTTTTGTGCAACTGGCTCAACGCTGATTCGTTGCCGCAGGAATCTACTGCTGTAATTTTATATCTCCAAGACCTTTGCTTAGGATCGGCTAAAATATCAAGAAAAGTGCTCACAGAATCATACGGCACGCTTGCAAGAAGGAAATAAACATTGGCTGCGGAGCCTTCTTTGTAAATGTTGTAAAAAGACGGATCCGGGTTTTTCTCCCAAACGATGAGATTCTTTCCCGTTGCACTATCAACCGTAACGATACAAATCGCTTGAGATAAGGGAAGTTTTTGGGAAATAGAGAAACTCTCAGAACCAATACAGCCATTAGAATCTGTAATTATGACATTATATGATGTATCTGTCAGGTTATTTATATCCTGGGTTGTAAGTCCATTTGACCATAGGTAGGTATAAGGCAAGGCGCCTCCTGTTACATTTATATCTATCGCCCCTCCTGAAGGGCTGCCACAGCTTGTGTTGGTTTGTAAATTCATAGTAATGACCGGCCCTCCAAGATTATTGATAATGACAGGGCTTATACTCATACATCCATTTGCATCCATAACGTTCACTGCATACACACCGGCCGCCAGGCCTGTTTCAAATGAATTAGTGCCTCCTGTAGACCAGAAGTAAGTATATGTCCCTGTTCCACCGGTAACATTTACAGAAGCAATACCGTCAGCGTTGCCGCAGGAAGCATCCACTGTGTTTACGGTTAAGGTGATGGGGTCAGGTTCAAAAATCGTGAAGCTTGCTGTTGAAACACAACCGGACAGGTTGCCTGTAACGGTTACTTCGTAGATACCTCCGATGAGATTTGTGAGAATTTGTGAAGCGCTGCCGTTTGACCATACATAAGAATTTCCATCCGTAGTGTCTCCTGTTGCGCTGATGCTGATCGCTCCATCTGCAGCGCCATTGCAGGTAACGTCTGTTATTGAATCGCTAATTACAGGCGCTCCCACATCACTGACCGTTGCAGTGCCATAAGCGATACAGCCATTGGTATCGGTTACTGTGATAAAATGGAGCCCTGCTGCTAATGACGAATCTGTTTCCGTAGTATCTCCGCTTGACCATACGTAATTGTAAGGAGGCGTTCCGCCTGAAACAGTAGCAGTGGCAGTGGCAGTGGCAGTACCGCAGATTGCAGTTGTTGTAGTTATTGTTATGGTGATGGTATCAGGCTCAGAGATCGTTATCGTACCTGATACTGTGTTTGCAACAGCATCGGTGATAATAATGCTATAGTTACCGGCACAAAGAGAAGTAGCAGTAGCAGTGACAGTAGCAGTATCAGTTTGCCCGGTGCTCCAAAAGAAATTATAGGGCGCTGTACCTCCTGATGGAGTTACGGTAGCAGCGCCTTCACAAACGCCATTACAGGAAATATCTGTGATAGTTACAGTAATTGAGACCGGGGAAGGTTCTGAAATGGTAACGTTATCAATTGCAATACAGCTGTTTGAGTCTGTTACGGTTACTGTGTAAGTTCCTGCAAGCAGACTAAAGGCAATATCCTGTGTTGTATCTCCTGTTGACCATAGGTAAGAATAAGGCGGGCTGCCTCCTGAAACTGATAAATTCGCTGAGCCATCATTGCAACCATTGCAAGTCGCATCTATTCCCAAAATGGAAATAGTTAAAGCAGGTGGTTCAACTATTGTTATGGCGTCATATACTGTTGCCGGTAAAGTATCGGAATCCGTAACACTTATAATGTATGTGCCCGCCGGTATTCCTGTAAGATCCTGTATGGTTGAATCATTTGACCATAAATAAAAATAAGGCGCCACTCCCCCGGTCACGGTCAGGTCTGCAGCGCCATCGCTGCCTCCATAGCAGGTTACATCTGTTCCTGTGACGGTTATTGTTAAAGGAAGTGAAATAAGGCTGATGGTAACCGTATCATAAGCTGTACATGAATTATTATCCCAAACCATCAAAATAAGGGTTGAATCAGTACAAAGCCCGGTTTCTGTTTGATTGCCTGAAGAACCGTTCCACCAGAAATTGTATGGTGAAGCGCCACCGGAAGGATTGGCAGTGGCAGTACCATTACAGATGCCTGAATCTTGTGTGCTGCTTATGGTGGTTGTAAGTAGAGCGGGTTCAGTAAGTATTATGCTGTCTGTTACAGTGCATCCGTTGGAATCTGTTACAGTTACAGTATGAGTGTCTGCCGGCAAGTTGAAGTTAGTAGCTAACAGTGGTGTTGCTCCACCTGACCAACCATAAGTATAGGGTGATGTACCTCCTGATGGCATAACCTGGGCTGTTCCGTTAGAGCCACCAAAGCAGGAGATGTTTGTGCCAATAATACTATCTTCTAACAGAGGTGGCTGGGTAATCGTAAAAATCTCAATTATCTGTGCGGAACACGGATTATTACACAGATTACACAGATTTAAAAAGATTACACAGATTAAGAGTATTGTTTTTTTCATTTTTAAAATGTTTTAAACAATGATTTAGAATATTCAGGGCATCTCTAAAAACTACATATTTTTTAAAACACACCCCTTGCCCCTCTTGATAGAGGGGAATGTATGGTGTAGTTTTTAGAGATGCCCTTCAGCGATTTATGCCCAATACCTCTACAGTAGAACAAAAGCTTATAATTCTTCTCTGCAATGCATTGTACTTTGAATGTGCATCTTCCTTGTTTTTCTCTAAAAGCCTGTATAATTTCATATTATATGAAACGTTAGGATCATCTTCCGATTTTCCCGGAATTCCAATACCATTAAATTTAAGTCTTGATGAATACATTAGTACTAAAAGAGCCTCTACTGTATCGTATCTTTCTTCTGACAAATCCCTTAGGCCCACTGAAACCAATTCCCATCCCGGGAGTTTTTCGTATTTCCTTATTTTTCTATTTTGTAACTTCATTACGAAATTTAAGTAAAAAGTAAAAAGTAAAAAGTAAAAATATTGTAGCACGAAATTTATTTCGTGGTAAAATTATATATCCCGCGATATAAATATCGCGCTACGGTTAGTTTGATATTGCTGAACTGAATTCAATTAACTTTCTCTCTAATTCTTCCGGGTTAATTGCAGGATATTTTATAAAGCGCTCCTTTATCTGAATAAAAAAATTCATTAGCTTTTCTGTATCAACAGAATGCTTAACAAAATTCTTTGCATCTTTAATATCCTGTTCACTTCCTCTTTCTACCTTTGCCATCACCTGGCTGTACAGGTCATAATGTTTAAAATCCACTTTCCCGATCTTTTCTATAAAGATACTTCTTTCTTTCCAGTTTGGCAACTCCGGAATAAAGTTATCGGGCGCTGCCAACTCTATATTTATATTCAACTCCTCCTTTAAATCCCTTATCTTATTATACACTTCTGAATGATCCGGTACCGGCTTTATATCCACGTCTAATGTCATTTCCCTATAACACAATAAAACAGCAGTTGCTCCACCTGTAAAGTATATAATGACCGGCTGGGTTAAGTTATTCCCCAACTCATCCATCAGTATTTTTATTTTTCCAATGTCAGAATTATCCCTCATCATTTTGAGCAAACAATTTTGCTATGATCTCTTTTTTCATGGTTTTATATTTCCAGGTACGTTGAGACGCCCAAATTGGGCGCCTTTACGTTCCGGATTTTTTGGGTTTTTATCGTCCGTATCCCAGTTTGCCGGATTGTTTTTTATGTATTGTCTTATTCTGTTTAATTCCCGTGAATTCCTTATGACATGATCGTTAAACAGGCGCTGCCATTGAAAATCCGGTGTCATTTTGCGGATATTAACCGTGACGGCAGATTTAATTCCGCCCATGATTGACGAAAGATTATTCCGTTGCGGTCCGAATTTGTTTTTGTACGTACGGCTGAACCCCTGTCGTATGTATTGTTCCGGTGGTAACAGGTACGGTTGCGATGGGGATGGGGATTGTAGAGACACGGTGCACCGTGTCTCTACAATTTCACCATCCCTACCAATTGAATCACCCCTACCAATTGCACCATCAATGCCATTGGGATCGGATTTGTTATTACCAGGATTATCAATTCGATGGATAATGACAATGATCCCGTGAAAATGATTTGGCATGATCTGAAATGCATCCAATTGGATGTTTTTTCTGATTTCAGGGGTCTTAAACCATTCGGTTTTTACCATTTCGCCTGCATTGGACAATATCATTTTTCCATTTTCTATTCTACCCAGAACACATTCACGGTTTTGCACACAACCTGTTACAAAATAAAATCCGGGGTTTGCATAATCCCACCCTTTTAAACGTGTGGATTCAATTCGGTATTTGTCTTTGAATTTTTCCATTATCGCCATTTTCTGAAAAAAACGAATTGTCAAATAGTCAAATAATCAGTCCTTAACACACCTAACACTAAAGCCGAACGCCTTATTATTGTTATCGCGGAACACGCGCGCCTCCGCGTAATTCAAGTTCCGGATCCACGCAAGCGTACCGCTATTCTCGGTAGAACTCCACAAGATGCCGTCGTTACCGGCACCGACGAACGAACCAGACCAGGAGTAACCACCCGGAAGGGCAGTAAACCCGCTGCTGTTGGTGGCGCCTGCGTTGGGAGTTGTCCAGTTGGTGGTGCCGGTTTGTTTGAGGTTGCCGCCTTCGTCTGTTCCAAGCCATCCGGTTGTAGTAACGTCATAAGGAAATGCGCCCGGGTTGGTGCCAACATTTTTTTCCAATAAGGTCCATTCATAATGAGAAGGTACGTGCCAACCCGTAGGGCAAACGCCTTGTACAGGTGGTGTACACTTCACATTGTCGTCAGGTGGCGGGGCTGTTCCATTGCAGGTAAGTGAACCGTCCATCATTTCATCCCATTCGTATAAGCCGCCAAAAGGGCAAGTTGGATCATTAACCCCACTTAAATTCTGACAATATTTTTGAGTGCCGACAGGGGCTTGTCCTCCTGATGCCACCGGAACATAAGTGCCTACATTAAGGTTTTCAGCCATCCAGCATTGTGTGCCTATTAATACCGTATTATACCAATTGCCGTCAGCATCCTGAACAGAATCGGTACCACATACAAATGCAGGATTAACAGTTACTGCCAGGCAGCTTGCAGAGCTTGTTCCGCAACTGTTGGTTGCTGTAACGCATACATCGCCAGATGTGGTGTCAAAGTCAACTGTTATGCTGTCTGTTCCCTGCCCGGATGCTATTGTTGCTCCAGGGGGCACTGTCCATGTATAAGATGCAACTCCCGGAACTGTATCAATGGAATAGCTTACTCCTGGTTGCCCGGTATTTACATTTGTTGAACCGTTGATAGTATCTGGAGTAGCGGGTAGAGGGCAGTCCTGAATGCAACGCACACTAAAGCCGGACGGCTTATTATCGTCCTTGCGGGTCACCTGAGCGTTAATATAGTGCAGGTAGCGGATCCAGGCAATGGTAGCGCCACTCCCGGCAGCCGTCCACCAGTAACCGTAGATACCGACATTGAAGAACGTGCCAGCCCAGGAGCCGCCACCCGGAAGGGCGGTGAAATTGCTGCTGTTGCAGCTTCCAGTACAGGTATTCGGGGTAGTCCAATTTGTAGTTCCTGCTTGTTTAAGCATGCCGCCTGTATTTGTTCCGCGCCATCCTGTTAAACTGCAACTTGGGTCAGTGCCTGCTTCTACGGTGTTTTCCATAGTACACCACTCGGCATCGGTGGGCAGGTGCCAGCCGGTAGGGCAAACGCCCTGCACATTACCGGAAAAAGCGGGAGTTGGTGATGTTGTGTTGCTTGCCCCATTTAAGTATTGAACCGCCTCACCCCACTCGTATAATCCACCAAGTGGGCAGGTAGTATCATTAACCCCGGCAAGATTCTGACAATATTTTTGAATAACGGCATTATTGGTTTGTCCTCCGGTTACTACCGCAACATAAGTTCCTACATTAAGATTTTCAGCCATCCAGCATTGTGTGCCGATTAATACCGTATTATACCAATTACCATCTGCATCCTGAACGGAATCGGTTCCACAGCAAAAACCCGGAATTATTATAAACTTTTTAATGCCGGAATAAACAGGCTGACAGGTTCCTTCAATGACCTGGGCACGGTACCAGGTGGTGGTGTCAACAATTACCTGTTCGGTATCGGATGTTGCTCCCGGGATACTGTCCCAGGTAATTGAATCGGTGGATTGCTGCCATTGGATGCTGCCTCTGTAGCTGTTTAGGATTAAAAGAGCAGTGTCACCGGTGCATACGGTTGTTTGAGCAGAACACAGATTAAAACACAGATTAAGAAGGATTACCACCGAGAAAACGGGGCAGGCACAGATAAAGAGCAGTGTTTTTTTCATTATTTATAGGGTTTAAATATCTGTTTATTTATATATATCACCTCTAAAATCGATAACATTTATGAATATAGTATCTGCAGGTTCACAATTTTGACAATTTCGATCGGGATGGCACATGATAATTTTTATCCTTCAAGATTTTCTCAATATCTTTTTGTTCATTATCTGAAACGGAAGGAATATGATAATATCCTTCTATTTCAGTTACTTTTATTTTATTTTTTGGTAACAGATATAAAAAATCTTTAATAATCTTAAATATAGAATCTTCAACTTCTAATTCAAGTAATTTCATTTTAGCGTTTTGTTTCATGATTTATTTAAAATTTGCAGTAAAATTACACAATTTATGTAAAGGACACCGCTAAGAAATTCAAAGTAAAGTAACAACATTATTAAATGCAAGGAAAAAGCAAAAAATTTAGAATTTTAGCGTTTTCATGATAGACTAATTAAATTAATTTCTTTTATTTCAACAAAATCCTTACGGTTAAATGTTGCTACTTGAGAAATCTGGTTACCTAACCCAATGCTTGCAATTTCAAAATCATGAATTTTCAAACCAACAGGTTCGTACTTTGATAATAATTCTTCAAAAATCGAAAAGCTACTTAATGTTGGGAACAAAACATTCATAGAACTCTTAATATCATTAACAACACTTAACGCATCCTTAATTTGAATAGGGAACTTACCTCGAGTTACAACAGCTAAAAATTCAGAGATATTTTTTGAAGTCGTAAATTGCTCATATTTTGTATCAAGAAGGAAATTTTGTGATTTTGTAAAAAACTTCGAGTCCTCATCAATAGCATAAACGAAAATATTTGTATCTATAACTATTTTACTCATAGGCTTTTTCTCTAATATTAATATTATCAAATTGACCTTTCAGTTTAAAAGTTTTCATAATTGGCTTTTTTGAATTTTTTGATTTTATTTTATTTGATGATAAAGGTTTATTCTTTATCCCGAGTACTCGGGATTGTTTTGTTTTCTTTTCAGGCCGCATCAATATAATTAATGCATCATAATCAGTACCTTTAGGCAATGGCTTCAAAGGTATGAGCTTGCCATTATTACATTTAGCAGATATTGTTATAGTTTCCATAATAATAAGTGGTGATAATACTTTATTTTTAACTACTGTCTAGTTGTCTATGATTATATACAAGTGTTTTATTTATATTTTCAATGTTTGGTCAGCATAATATGAGATCCCTTTTGTCTTTTTATTATCCATCCTTTTCGCTGGAACTTTTTTACAGCATCTGTCCCGGAACAAAGTTTTAACCTGTCACTCATACTTCAACAGCAATTCTTTTGCGGAAATATTTTTTTGCTCTTGTTGCAGGGGGGGTGTTTTTTCATTCATCACTTCCAACCATAATTCAATGGCTTCTTTGATGTTTTCTTCCGCTTCGGCAAGTGTCTTTCCCTGCGACAAACAGCCCGGTAATGCAGGAACCTCTGCTACATAATAGCCGGTTTCGTCTTTTTCTATAAGCACATCTAATTTCATATTATTTTGTTTTGTGTCAAAAGTAGTGATTTAAAGTTAATTGTTAATTTTCCGAGTGTCTTATCAATTTTGTTTTTGTGAATAGTTGCAATTTTATAATTTGTCATAAATCGCATCGCTTTTAGCATATCCCTTCAAAAATTCCTGCATTGCGAATTGTACCCATTCTTCTTCTTCGGAATTTTTTTTAATATGCCTTTGTATTTTATCTTTTCTGAAATATTGTAAATAATGATATAATTGTTCAAGTGCCGGTTCGGGCAACATGTCAATTTCTTTTGTTATTTTTTCTTTAATGCTCATAGGGTATGTTTAAAAATAAATATAAATACCATCATTAATAGCTTTTCATTATTTTTTGGATTGTGACTTTTTTTTGTTGAAAAAATCAGAAAATCCAAACGGAAAAGCCATAGAAGTGATAATGATCAGCAGCATTATTGCTAATAAATAAATCGCAATTGTTCCAAGTGTTTCCATAATTATATTTTCTCCCCAATTGTATTTACGGCAAAACTTCTCTCTTTCACATTATACACATTTCCTTTAGCCAAAACGTGTACGGTAAGGTTTTCAATAGAGATGGGCTTTCCCTGCTCTATTTCGGTGATGTTGCTATGGCGGATATCATGGCCGTCAACGATTATAACCAATCCTGATCCAATAGCTTCCATTTTAGAACCACCTGTAATTAACACACCGGTATTTTCTCCCAAACCGATCCCTATACAAGATGGATTGCTCACAACTGCCTGGGCCAGCCGGCCAAATCTTCCTCTTTTTACAAAATGAGAATCGATTATCACATCCTGCATAAAAGCCAGACCGGTAGTGATTTTCACCTGTCCTTTTAAAAGCGCCTCTGAACTGCTTCCCTGGTAGATCATGGTGTTAGACATAGCCATAGCGCCTGCACTGGTTCCTGCGATCACAAAATTTTCATTCCTGTATCTTTGTTGTAAGATCTCAAGAAATTCTGTCCCACCCAAGATCGTGCTTAACCTCAATTGATTACCTCCTGTAAACATCACACCATCTGCTTTTGATATCCGTTCCACATATTCAGGTATTTGTACATCTTCTCTGCTCCTGATATGCAAAACACCAACATTGCTGCAACCCAGATTACCAAATCCTTCTATGTACTTTTCACCTATTTCTTCTGGTATTGAAGATGCAGTAGTAATAATTTCAATATGGGAATCTACCCCTTTTATTTCAGTTACTATCCGGTTTAATATCTCCGGTTGGAAAAAATTCAGCGATAATTGCTGCAGTAAAACCGGTTCTTCTTCCGTGCCTTTATCCTCGCTGCCTCCTATGGCTATTAATTTACCTTTGGGATTATCCATTTCAATGTTAAATTTTTATTGCAAATGTAAGTAAAATTATGAAATTTGTAAATTTGGAAATATAAAGTATGGAGTGGGGAGCCTGGGACAGGGAGCAGGGAGTAATCACCATCCACTATTCTCCTCGCTCAAATGTTGAGGTGATCTTGCGGTGTATTTAATGAACTGTATGTGTATTTTCAAATGAGCGTCTGTACACACCCCAGTTACCCCGCTGTCAGCGGGGTAACATCTCCTCTTTTTAGAGGGGATTTAAAACTTTCTTTTTAGAGACGGAATTAAAACCCTGTTTTTAGTGGGGGATTAAAACTGTAATATATTCCGCTATTCGTATATTTGCATCGGGATAAAATTAATTAATGGTAACGAGATGAAAATATTAGAGATCAAAGCTATGCGCGGACCGAACTATTGGTCGGTAAGGAGGCACAAGCTAATAGTAATGCGGCTTGACCTTGAGGATATGGATCACCGTCCTACCAATAAGATCAGGGGATTTTATGGGCGGCTTAAGAAAATGCTGCCGGGTTTGTATGAACACCGGTGTTCCCCGGGTAAACCTGGCGGTTTTTTTCAAAGAGTAAAGAAGGGTACCTGGATGGGACATGTGATTGAACATATTTCGCTTGAAATACAATCGCTTGCCGGCATGGAATGTGGATTTGGAAGGACAAGGTCAACAGGTGAGCCGGGTATCTACAACGTTGTATTTTCTTATATGGAAGAAAAAGTAGGACGGTATGCTGCAAAAGCTTCTGTGAGCATTGCAGAAGCGCTTACAGAAGGAACAGAATATGATCTTGAAGGTGATATCCAGGCTATGCGCGAGATACGTGAAGATGAACGATTAGGGCCCAGCACCGGTTCAATCGTCCAGGAAGCTATCAGCAGAGGTATCCCTTACATACGAATGAACAATCAATCTTTTGTTCAATTAGGCTATGGTATTAATCAGAGACGTATCCGGGCAACGATCACAAGCCAGACCAGTGATATTGCTGTTGAAATTGCCTGTGATAAGGAAGAAACAAAAGACCTTCTCCAAAAAGCAAATATACCAGTTGCAAAAGGCGCGATAATAACTACGCAACGGGAGCTTAAAAAAGCGGTTAAACATCTTGGCTATCCTTTGGTAACCAAGCCTGTGGACGGACACCAGGGAAAAGGAGCTACGATCAATATTACCAATTGGGATGAGGCAGTAAAAGGTTTTGTAGCTGCCGGGGATTATTCAATAAAAGTGGTCATAGAAAAATTTGTTACGGGGTTTGATTTCAGGTTATTGGTTATTAATTATAAGTTCGTAGCAGCTGCATTGCGGACTCCGGCTCACGTAGAAGGTGATGGAAAGTCGTCCATTCAACAATTGATTGATAAAGTAAATAAGGACCCGCGAAGGGGGTATGGGCATGAAAATGTACTCACAGAGATCAGGGTGGATGAGATGACAAAAAATATTTTGAATATAGCCGGGCGTAAACTCGATTCTGTTTTACCCAAAGGTGAGCAGTTTTATTTAAAAACTACTGCCAACCTCAGTACGGGTGGAACGGCAACAGATGTTAGCGATACGGTACATCCCTACAATATTTTTATGGCTGAGCGCATAGCAAGGATTATTGGGTTGGATATTTGCGGTATTGATATTATGGCGCCTGATCTTACTATGCCCGTCAATGAAAACGGGGGGGCTATTTTAGAGGTAAACGCTGCACCGGGTTTCAGGATGCATCTTGCTCCTACCGAGGGTTTGCCGAGAAATGTTGCTGAGCCGGTGATTGATATGCTTTACCCCCAGAACAATACCGCTACCATCCCGATCATTACAGTCACAGGTACCAATGGTAAAACAACCACTGTCAGGTTGATCGCCCATATATTAAAAACGGTAGATTACAAAGTAGGGTTTACTACAACAGATGGTATTTACATACAAAACAGGATGCTTGAAGTTGGTGATTGTACCGGGCCGCGAAGCGCTGAATTTGTACTGAAAGATCCTACCGTAAATTTTGCTGTGCTGGAATGTGCAAGAGGCGGCATACTAAGAGCCGGGTTAGGTTTCCTTCGTTGCGATGCAGCCGTGGTGACCAATATTGCAGGTGCGGACCACCTGGGATTGAAAGACATCCATACAGCAGAAGAAATGGCAAGGGTTAAATCTGTTGTACCTGAAACTGTATTTCGAAACGGATATGCAATTCTAAATGCCGATGACGACCTGGTATTTGGTATGAAAAAAAATCTCGATTGCAAAATAGCCTTATTCAGTATGGATGAAAAAAACCCGCGCATTAAAAAACATTGTAATGATGGCGGGTTGGCAACAATTGTTGAAAACGGATACATTACGATTTGCAAAGGTAACTGGAAGATAAGAGTGGATAAAGTGGTAAATATTCCGTTGACCTTCTCGGGTAAAGCGATCTTTAATATACAAAATATACTTCCTGCTGTGCTTGCCGGTTTTGTCCGCAATATTAAAATAGAAGATATACGGGTTGCTTTGCAAACTTTTATACCTTCTCCCGCACAAACTCCGGGGAGGATGAATTTTTTCCAGTTCAAAGAATTTGAAGTACTGGTTGATTTTGCACATAATACTGAAGGATTTAAGGCCCTTGGAAAATTTCTTGAAAAAGTAGAGACCAGCCCCAAAATAGGGATCATCGCAGGGGTTGGAGACCGCAGAGATGAAGACCTTATAGAGCTTGGAGCATTGTCTGCACGGATGTATGATGAAATCATCATTCGCTGTGACAAAAATTTAAGAGGAAGACCGGTTCAGGAACTCATTGACTTACTTGTTGAAGGAATTCACTCACAGGATAATGACAAACCGTGGAAAGCTATTCCGAATGAGCTGGAAGCCATTGCATACGCGCTCAAAAACGCCCCAAAAGGGTCATTAAATATTATTTGCAGCGATACGATTCCCGAAGCCCTTGACTTAGTTAAAAAACTTAAGGAAGAGGAGGATAAGTTTGTGCTTACGAAGGCGGATATTTCGTAGCTGAATATCGCTGACGGCTTTATCGGTAATTACTAACCTCATCGCTTTTTCGCTTTTCCGTAAACAGTTTCCTGCGCTTGCTTGAGCGTATAATATTTTAACCTGCCTGCTTTGTGATCGGCTAATGTTTTATCAAGTTCCTGTTTTTGGGCATGGGTTAAAATAGTTTCATCGTGCGAATAAATCTTTAGCATTTTATAAACCACTTCTAACACATTCTCTTCTGCGCTATCAATGTATTGATGAACTTTTTTTCTATTTGACAGATAGCGTTATATACACTGCGAAATGGTCGCTGTAGCCGCCTAAATATTTTTGGCCTGCGAATGTTCTGAGTGGGTAACCTTCATAAAATTCACTATTATGTTGTTTCAACCATTCCGGTGCAAAGATCGTGGCTGAATTTATTTTATAATGTATGTTTTTATTGTTTACCAAAGGAGTGGAAAGAATAATTTGGTCTAACATACTCCAATCGCCTCTATAACAATAACTTCCCTGGTTTTCTTTCTCTAATGAATACCATGGATTATACAATTCTCCTGTTTTTAAGTTTGAAAAACCTTCCTTTGCTTTTAATACTTTATAAATACTCTTATTGGAAGGTTCGTCATTAAAATCTCCCATAATTATAATTTTACTGTTATTATTTATTCCAAATATCAAATTAACCACATCTCGCACCTTTGACGCTACATATTCTCTTTTATATTCTGCTTTTACTCCACCCGAACGTGATGGCCAATGATTCAAAATAAAAATAATAGTATCCGTTTCAGCTAATACTCCTATTACCAATAAGAAATCCCTGGTTTTATAATCAGGTTCATTGTGGAAATCAATTGTATAAGTTTTATAGGTTATTGGTTTGTAAATATCTTCTTTATAAACAAAAGCAACATCAATTCCCCGCTTATCGGGTGAATCCTGGTGAATAATTGAATAATTATATTGCTGTAATTTCTTTGTATTGAATAAGTCCTCCACTACTTTGAGGTTTTCTACTTCAGAGAGACCGATAATTTCAGGACCATCCCCATCACCTAACTGTGAGATAACTTCTGAAAGTTTATTGAGCTTATCGTTGTATTTTTTTAAATCCCATTGTTTTTTACCCGAGGGCAGGAATTCATCGTCTCCCCATTGTAGCGAATCATCGAAAGTATCAAATAAATTTTCAACATTGTACGATGCAATAGTGTAATTTTGTGCTGTAGTATTTTGCCTGCATGAGCAGGTAATTATTACAAAACTGAAAAGGATAATTTTATTTAGCATTGTCTATATTTATTTTGATAGTATAATATACACCGGGAAATGATCGCTATAACCGCTTAAATATTTTTTGCCCCAAAATGTTCCGAGCGGGTAACCATCATAATATTGACTGTTATGTTGTTTTAACCATTCCGGTGCAAAGATCGTGGCTGAATTTATTTTATAATGTATGTTTTTATTGTTTACCAAAGCAGTGGAAATAATAATTTGGTCTAACATATTCCAATCGCCTCTATAACAATAACTTCCCTGGTTTTCTTTCTCTAATGAATACCATGGATTATACAATTCTCCTGTTTTTAAGTTTGAAAAACCTTCCTTTGCTTTTAATACTTTATAAATACTCTTATTGGAAGGTTCGTCATTAAAATCTCCCATAATTATAATTTTACTGTTATTATTTATTCCAAATATCAAATTAACCACATCTCGCACCTTTGACGCTACATATTCTCTTTTATATTCTGCTTTTACTCCACCCGAACGTGATGGCCAATGATTCAAAATAAAAATAATAGTATCCGTTTCAGCTAATACTCCTATTACCAATAAGAAATCCCTGGTTTTATAATCAGGTTCATTGTGGAAATCAATTGTATAAGTTTTATAGGTTATTGGTTTGTAAATATCTTCTTTATAAACAAAAGCAACATCAATTCCCCGCTTATCGGGTGAATCCTGGTGAATAATTGAATAATTATATTGCTGTAATTTCTTTGTATTGAATAAGTCCTCCACTACTTTGAGGTTTTCTACTTCAGAGAGACCGATAATTTCAGGACCATCCTCATCACCCAACTGTGATATCACTTCTGAAAGTTTTTCAAGCTTATCGTTGTATTTTTTTAAATTCCATTGCCTTTTGCTTAAAGGCAGAAATTCGTCATCTCCCCATTGTAGCGGATCATCGAAAGTATCAAATAAATTTTCAACATTGTATGATGCAATAGTGTAATTTTGTGCTGTAGTATTTTGCCTGGATGAGCAGGTAATTATTACAAAACTGAAAAAGATAAATAGATGGAAAATGGAAGGTGGAAGGTGGAAGATGGAAGATGTTTGATGGAAGATGGAAGATGTCACCCCTAACGGGTGCCCACCCGGAAGGGTGGGAAGATGTAGATTTCCCTCTATTTCCTTATTACCTTTTTCCCTTTTTCCCTTTTTCATAATATAATTTCTTAGTGTATCTTTGTGCCTTTGTGGCAATATTTTTTACAAATATATGAAAAAATCTGAAATAAAAATTACCATCGTATTGGATAAGGACAATGTCCCCGAATCGATAAGCTGGAAAGCTACCGATGCAGGTAATCAACCGCAGTTTGCCAAAGCGCTTAACATTGCCCTATGGGACAAACAAACTAAAAGCACCATAAAAATAGACCTGTGGACAAAAGATATGCCGGTTGACGAAATGAAAAGATTTTATGTTGATACGATCGGGGCGATGGCTGATAGTATTGAAACAGCTACGAATGATGAAAAAATGGTGAAGGATATGAAGGAGCTTTGTGGAAAGTTAGCGAAGCGTATTTTGGAGGAGAAGAGGAAAGGTAACAACTAATGATTTCTGTTTCACTTATATTTTATTAAAAAAATCTGCATACTCATTAATAATTTTTTCTTTAGAATATAATGTACGGATCTTTTTTAAGTTGGATTGAATTTTTGTTTGCTCATTTTTATTCTTATTGATCGTTAAATATACCTTCGTTATATCATCTTTATCCATGAAATAATAAGCATCATTTCCCAGAACAGCACGGTTGAACTGATTGTTATGTGCACAAATTAAAGCACTGCAGGCCATTGCTTCTAAAAGCGATGGATTTGTGCCACCGGTAGAATGGCCATGAAAATAAAGGTTTGAATAGAACCTAAGGTTGTTTAAAATATTCTGGTCAAAGATCGTGCCCACCCACTTTATGTTTTTATTGACAAATTTTTTCTTTAAAAAGTTTCCATATTTTGTTTTATAGTTACCGATTACCAGGAAATCGCGCTGAATTGAAGTATTAGTAGCCGCTTCCAGGATCATTTCAATATTATTATCCGGCACTAACCGGGCGATTAACATATCATATTTATACGGTTGTAATCTATATTGTTTTAATACCGACCCCTCCTTTGTTGGAACAGGTTCATCAGATCCTGCAAAAGGAGTTGCTCCATAAGGAATGTATTTAGCTTCTATATGATATTGCTTTTTCAAATAATTTTGAATACCCACTGAATCAGCGATATGATAATGGCTGTGATGAACAGCTAAGGATTCAGCAAATTTTAGAAACTTTCTTACTAATGGATTATACCGGACATTTTTCCACTCCAGCCCATCCATATTGGTAACAACGGTCGTGCTTTTTTTCGGCAGAAGCCACCACCATACAGCGTTGCTGGTATAGCCAAGCTGTAATATCAGGTCAAATTTTCTTTTTCTGCTATCCAGGATACAGTTAAAGTCATAGATAAATTGCCCGAATTTGCCAATTAAAAATTCCGGATCATATTTATGAATTATATTAACTTTATTCCATAATTTGTTTTGCCAGGAATGATCATGGGGGTTATATACATAGACCTGGTGGCCTTTTTCAGCCAATCCTTTTGACAGGTATTGGGCAAACTGTTCAAAGCCACCGTATTGGTTGGGGATGCCGCGGGTGCCGAGGATTGCGATTTTCATTAGAAAATTTTAGCTTTAATATTTTTTTCGTACATTAGCAAATTGATTTTGAAAAAAAATAATATACAGCTATGAGATTTGTTGATGTAAAAAATGATGTTGCTTTTAGAAAAATTTTTGGCAGCGAAAATAAAAAAGAAATACTTATATCATTTCTTAATGCTGTGTTAAAATTAAAAAATGAACGAAAAATAAAAAACATAGACATTTTAAACCCTTTTCAAGCGCCAAAGATAAAAGGATTTAAGGAAACAATAATTGATATAAGAGCAAAAGATCGAAGAGGAGTTTCTTTTATTATAGAAATGCAAGTAGCTGAAAAATTAGGTTTTGATAAAAGGGTTCAATTTTACATCTCCAAAGAATATTCCTCCCAAATAATAAAAGGTGATCTGTACCCGAAATTAAACCAGGTTGTTTTTATCGGTATTCTTGATTTTAATTATTTCTCAGGCAACAATTATCTTACCCAACATTTAATATTAAATACTGATACGTTAAAGCAAGAATTAAAAGACCTGGAATTTAATTTTATTGAATTACCCAAATTTAACAAAAAAGAAAAAGAGCTTAGTGGTCTGATAGATAAATGGGTATATTTTGTAAAAAATGCAGAAAATCTTGAAATAAGACCAGATAATATAAAAGATAAAGGACTGGAAGATGCTTATGAACTAGCAGAAATGTTTAATTGGTCTGGTGAAGAATTAAGATTATATGATTATATGTCTATGAGAAAACAAGATCACAGAGGTGAATGGGAATTGTTTGTTGAAAGAGGAATTAAAAAAGGCGTTGAAAAAGCTGAAAAAAAGGCTGAAAAAGCCGCTGGGCAAAGAGAAGTTGAAATAGTCAAAGAATTTTACAAAAATGGAGTTGCTATTAAAATAATAGCTAATTCTACAGGACTTTCTGTAGAGAAAATAAAGAGTATCCTGAAAATAAAATAAGTTTAAATTTTTTCTAATAGTATTTTATATTCCTTCGCAATATCATCCCATGAATATTCTTTTTTTATTGTTTGTAGTGCATTTTTTTTAATTTTCAGATATAATCCCTTATTCTTAAATAAATAATTTATTTTTTTAGATAGAGAAATTTTATCCTCACTTTTAAATAAAATTCCATTTTCATTATCTATAATTATTTCTCTGTTAACTGTTAAATCTGATACGATAGCGGGTAATCCATAACTCATCCCCATTAATAAAACAGCACTTTGGTAACTAATTTTATGGGGAATAATTAAAGCATCAGCAGTTTTGAATAACAATTCTCTCCTATTATCAGGGATATATTGTATTATTTTAATAACTCTATTTTCTGTTTTATGCAGATCAATTATTTTTTGATAGACATTAAAATCGTCTTTCCAGGGTCTTCCCGCAATAATAAGTATTATGTTTTCATCAATATATGGTAATGCATTTAACAAGACATCCAAGCCCTTTACTTTTTTTATTTGTCCGAAAAAAAGAATATATTTTGATTTTTTAGATAGATTTAATGCTTTTAAGCCCTCTTGTTTAGTTATTTTCGGATTTACTAAATCTAAGTAACCCCCTTGTTTTATCATGTGAACTTTCTTCAATATTTTGGGTTTAAGTATTTTAGATAATTCGTTATAAGCAAATTGATTATGCGCTACGATAGTATCTGAATATTTGTTATAGATTAATTTTTTAATAATTCCAACATCTTCATTGGCAAGATCAGAAATATCATGTGCTATAGAGATAATTTTAACTTTATAAATTTTGGAAATCAAAAAAGGAATAATATCTTTTAGTGATGTTGAAAAATTATGAATAATTGCCTTTGTTACCCTTTCTTTTCTGCAAATTTTAAATGCCTTTCTATAACCTGAAATAAAGTTAAACAGCTTTTTTAGTTTACTGTGGATGTTAGTGTTGAAGAGGTAAAAGATCTTTATTTTATCATTTTCTTCTGCATAATTTGTGAACAAATAGGTTTCAACACCTAATTCAGACATTGATTTTAAGAGGGATAAGTCATAATAATCCATTCCCGCTTTTCTACCAACAGGGTCTATTATGGCTATTTTTATGCTCATTTCAATGGCACCAGTTCTTTAAGTTCCTGTTTAAAAGCTTTGCTAATTTATTTATATCTTCCCTGTAAAAAAATTTTAAATAAGTTTTTGTAGCATTATTTAGTTGGGCTTTTTTACCTTTGTGGAATAATAAAACTTTGGCTTGAGAGATAAGAAATTTGGGCATAATAGATTTTAAAGCTTTTCTTAGTTTCCTGATATTATAAAAATACTGTATTATATCATTCTTCGGTATTTCAAAAACATTTTGTTTTTCTTCAAAATTAGAGCGAAAATTCGGATTAACCCCCAGAAAAGTAAAAAGTGAAGTTAAAACCTTTTCTGTATCTTTTTTTAAATCTTCCTGAAAAAAAACTTTTACATTTTCCAGTCCGAAAGTATCAAGATACCTTTTAACCTGTTCATAATAAAATCCTAATTCTATATATTGTTGATGATATATTGGTAATTTTTCATGCCTGACTCGCTGAAAAACTATTTCTTCAAAAGTCAAATGTACCAGTCCAAGTCTGTAGTCCATAAGATAATGTGAAAATCCTCTATCTATTGGATCACGAAGGATGATGATAATTTTTGCATTAGAAACTAATTGATGTATCTTTTGGGGCACTTTTGGATAAAAAAGGTAAGAAACACTTGCTTCACCAATTGCTTTTTCATTCTTTACATTATTAAACAAAATTTCGTATTCTTCTAATGTTTTAAAGCCTTTCTTATTATAATAATGAAATAGATTTTGTTCACTTATCTCCTCAAAAGAAAAATAGTTAGGCTCTTTTTCCCGACTCATATAAATTTCCGGATGTTGATTTAAGTGATGGTATAAAAATGTGGTTGCAGCTTTCGGAGCTCCAACAATAAAAAAGTTAGGTAACATAATTTTAACAGCTCACGTCTTTTAAAAAGTGGACTTTATTATTTATCAGTTGAGCCAAAAATGATTATAAAGGTCAAATTAAAGAAAAAAAATCTGTTTTTAATGATCTTATAATGCTCAATACCAGCTTGAGACAAAAGTTTTTTAATATCTTTTAAAGACAAAAGAAACATATAATCACCAGCAAACCTTTCTTTACCAATTAAATAAAGAAATTTATCAAAGTATTTTTTTGGTAAATAATGTAAGAGAGGGATTCTGGTATGAACCTCTATTGGGAAATATCTATTAGGTGTTGTAATAAAAGCTGTTTTGGCAACTCTTTTTATTTCCTTTAAAAATAATAATTGCCTTTCTTTATCTCCTACATGTTCTATTACAGCATTTGACCAGCAAATATTAAATTGTTTATCTGAAAAAGGGAATTTCTTACCATCATACTTAACTGCTTTTACTTTCGGATATCTTACCAAAATTTTATTAGGTGTATTAACTCCTAAGGCAGTGATATTTTCAGGATAGGGATAATGCTTTTCTATAAAATTATCTGCCTCGTTCCATTCATTTTCACTAAACCCCACATCCAATATTTTTGATTCTTTGATTGGTTTAAGTTCAGTTAAAAAAAAATCCCATTTTTTTCTACGATTATAAGTGGATATTTTATAAGCTATTGACATTGCTTTATTTTTTCCTTTCTTGATCATAGTTTTTAAATCTTTCTATATCAAATAAACTTAAAACTAATCCGCTAAATAAAAGTGGAATCCCCGCAGAAATGGGCGAAACTGCTGAATTAGCCAAAAAAGAAGTTAAAAAGATACCGAGAATTGCTGAAAAAGTCAATAAACAGGTATAGCCCAATTTAGGATTCTTTATCTTAAACTTCCTAAATACCATAAACAGTTTAACCAATAAAAATGTAGAAAAAAGGAAATAACAGATCAATCCCCAATATCCCAACTGATATCCCAATCCGCCAATAAAACTTTCGGTTACTTTTTCATCAAGCCCTGAGCCATATAAAAAAGCTAATTGTCCGGAAGAGCCCAATCCATTCCCAAATGGGTTTGCTGCAAGCCCACTTAACCCAGCGGCTAAGCCAGTTAGGTGCCTTATGGCATTGGGACTGTCGGGGCTAAAAAGAGCAACCTGGGCAAAAAGCACTAATAAAAGTAATGCAGAAATGATTGCTCCGATAAACTTTGTCCGTGTTACCAATAAAACAATTATACCTAATACAACTATTAATTGTCCGCCCCTTCCAAGTGTGAGGATCAAGCCCAATGTTAGCATCATCAAAACTAATGGTTGTATAAAAAAAAGGTTCTTACTGTTGCCCAAAATCCCTCTAATATAAAAAAGTGTTAAAACAGGAAAAGCTAGAAACCTGGAAAGTGAAGTAGCTTCTCCAATAGTACCAACCATTCTTCTATATTGATCTGATAATAGATAGGTATGCCAAATTACCGGCAATCCTTTATACTTTGCTAATATAAAATCAGACCCCTCATATTTAAGCTCTGAATAGCGAATACTTCCGATTATTTCCCATATTTCGCTATTAAATATAAATCGCTCTATGAAACCAAATGAAACCACTAATATTGCAATTAATATCATCCATCTCAAAAGAAACTCAACATTTTTGTAAGTAAACAAACTTAACCTTCCAATGAAATAAAAAGCAACTATCATAAAGCCCTCTCTAAAAGATACAACCCTGCTAAAAAAACCGGAAGAAGAGGTGATAAAAAAAATGCCATAAACTAAAATAAATAAAAGCGCCATCAGGTCCACTAACTTCCAATTAATTTTTCTAAAATTCTTAATAAACAATATTGCTAACAGGCAAAAAACAAAAATCTCTTTAGTGGCAACAAATGCTTTTATAGTGCTGCCACTAACAAAATGTGAAAAAGGCATGCTTAGCAAGGGTTGAAAGGGTAATATGATAATTAAGGTGAGAAGAGCCCATTTTAAATGCTTAAAACCCAGGAAGGTAGCAACACATATCACAATGCTCAGGTAAAAAAAAACAAAATAGTCCTTCCCATTTATATCTAATAGAATAGCTATTGATAAAGGTAAGAGTGCTATTAAAAAGGCACCAACTATAAAAACAATATAATTTAAGTATTTTTGCATAATTCAATTTTATAAAATTGACAAAAAAATTACAAACAATGATGATAATCTTACAAAAATGGTTAAAGAAAAAATTTACAGGCATTTCCTGGAAGAATAAATATATTAAATTAATTTTTCACTGTATAGATATTCCGGATTGGATAACACGTCAGGTAAATAGTCTTGGTAATATACCTAAATATTCTATACGTGTGCGATCTAATGGCGTTCAGGGTCAATTTGGTGGCAAAATATTTGCCAATAGTGGTAAATTAATAACTCAATTGCTGAGCAAACATACAAATCTTAAACCACAAAGCAAAATATTAGAGATAGGATGTGGATGTGGCAGGATTGCATTTGGTTTAGCAAATATTCTTGAAAATGGAAATTATATTGGTATGGACGTAGATAAATTAGTTATTGCTGAATGTAAAAAAAATTCAATATTCAAAAAGAAAGATTTTGTTTTTCAACATATGGATGTACATAATTACGTCTATAATACTAAAGGTGAGATTTCTGCTGATTCGTTTCAATTTTCTTACCCGGATAAAAATGCAGATATAATTATTCTAATATCAGTATTCACGCATATGTTACCTGAAGATGTCGCCCATTACATCAATGAAATTAGCCGTATGCTTCACCCTGGCGGCTACTGTTTTTTTTCAACCTTTCTGATGGATTATGGTCATCAAGGTAGAATGTTAGACTTTCCTTATAACCATTCTTATTACAGACTTCACCAGGAAATTAACCCCGAAAAAGCAGTTGGATATTACCAAAACTTTTTATCAGATAGTTTTACTAAAGCAGGAATATCTTTACTGAAAGACCCTATATTGGGTAGATGGAGACCTGCAACAACAAATGATTCTTCAGATGGCTTTAGCCAAGATATAATGATTTTTATAAAAGATATTTACTGATGTATAAAAAGATTGACAAGTGTAGGATTTGCGGAAATGAAAATTTGGTTTCACTCCTTCATCTAGGAGAACAGGCATTAACCGGTGTGTTTCCTAAAAACAAGGATGAAAGGATTACCTCTGGTCCTTTGGAATTGGTGAAGTGCCATTCCGAAAACCAGGATAGTACTGTATGTCATTTGGTTCAGCTTCATCATTCTTATGATAGTACTGAAATGTACGGACTCAATTATGGCTACCGTTCAGGGCTGAATCAGTCAATGGTCCGGCATCTGAAAGACATTGTCCAATACGTGCAGTCATTTATTGCATTGAATGAAGGAGATTTAGTCATTGATATTGGCAGCAACGACAGCACGCTTTTGCAGTTCTATCCATCCGATAAAAAACTGCATTTAACGGGTATTGATCCTACCGGTGTTAAATTCAAAGAGTACTATCCATCGCACATCCGGCTTATACCTGAGTTTTTTTCTGCTGATATAGTGAGGAAACATCATCCCGGAGAAAAAGCAAAAGTAGTTACATCTATTGCAATGATTTATGATCTGGAAGATCCCATATCCTTTGTTAAGCAAGTTCATGAAGTAATAGCGGACGATGGCATCTGGGTGTTCGAACAAAGTTACCTGCCTTCTATGATGGAGGCCAATGCTTACGATACGATTTGTCACGAACATATAGAGTATTATGCTTTGTCACAGATACAATGGCTAATGGATAAAGCTGGATTAAGGATTATTGATGTTGAGCTTAACGATGTAAATGGCGGCAGTTTCATAGTAGTTGTTACAAAAAATCAATCTTCATATGTTTCCAGTAAAACTGTAGAAAAGGTCTTTAAAAGAGAAAAGCAGTTGAGATTAGACACATTAAAACCCTATGAAAATTTTGCGGAAAGAGTCTTTGCTCATAAGGATGAGTTGCGCAGGTTGTTATCCGATATTAAAAATAAGGGTGAAAAGGTTTTTGGATATGGTGCTTCGACAAAAGGGAATGTAGTACTACAGTATTGTGGACTGACACCAAATGATATTCCTTATATTGCTGATGTAAACGAAGATAAATTTGGTGCATATACTCCATTTACACAAATCCCTATTATTTCCGAACAGGAAGCTAAATCAATGAATCCGGATTATTTTCTCGTGCTGCCCTGGCATTTCAGAAAAGGTATACTCGAAAGAGAGAAGGCATATTTGGAATCGGGTGGCAAGTTCATTTTTCCTTTACCTGAGATTGAGATTGTTAGGCAATGAAAAAAGCAGTTATTGTAGGCCATACTGGTCAGGATGGAACTTATCTATGCCAACTTCTTGAAAAGAAGGGTTACAATATTTTTGTATGTATTGGAATATTTTATAATCATGAATCTCCTTTGCGCGAGTCAAAATATGTTTCTAAAAAAATTGTTGAAACGGCCATAGCGATAAAGAATAATGCAAAAGGCGAATTGAAGCTCGGGGATTTAGATTCACGGATTGACTGGGGTTATGCTCCTGATTATGTGGATGCTGTATTCGGCATCATGCAATTAACAGAACCTGATGATTTTATCATTTCCAGTGGCAATACTCATAGTGTTAAGGACTTTGTGGAGGGGGTATTTCAATATCTTGGGATGGATTGGCAAGAGCATGTTAAAATTGATTCTAACCTCATCACCAAAAAGCAGAAACGAAATCTTTTCGGCAATAATCAGAAAATAAAAGCTATAACAGGTTGGTATCCTTCCATAAGTTTTGGTGGGATGATAAAAATCTTAGTGGACAAAGAACTGAAAAAACATGCCTCAAAATAGTCCTTCCCATTAAAACTCATTGTCTATTTTTTTATGCAGAGAAGATTTGCAAACTTTTCTTTTGAAGATATGAATCTTTCTAATAATTCAGTAATATCAAAATGCTTAACTTGTTTTTTTTGTTCATCAACACAAAATACTTTAAACCCTGTTTTGTGCAATAAATTTATATAATCCTCGGGTTCAATATCTGTTTGTTGTAAACCAATTGGCCAGAATTCAGTGATCATTTTAATTTTCTCATACTTCTTTAAAATTGAACTCATCCCCTGAATTGCTCCATATTCTGCTCCTTGAATATCCATTTTAATGAAATTGATTTCTATATTTTTATCTTTAAAATAATCATCTAAGCGAATACTTTCAATTTCAATAGATTTGCGTCTCTCCAAAGGTTTATATATTCTATGATCTCCATAATTGTCTTCAGATAAATATAATTTAATCTTTCCTGTATAATTAGAGACAGCTTTATTAATAAGAATAACATTATGATATCCGTTAACCTTAACATTTTTAACAAGCAACTGAAAATTATCAGGATCCGGTTCAAAAGCGAAAACTACTCCCCCCTCTCCCACACATCTTGCAAAAATCAGCGTATAATATCCAATATTTGCCCCAAGATCTATCACAATATCATTTTTATTTATCTGGGTTTTTACAAACTCAGTCGTAAATGGTTCATGACTTCCTCTGATTGACAAGTTAAGGGAGTCTTTATAATCCAAATACATTTTATGACCATGAATTTGAACAAAATCTGATTTTAACTTAGAAGTAATATATTTTTTTAAAATCCTGAAAAGATAAAATCTCCCAAGTTCGAACCTAGAAAAAATTTTATAGAAAATGTTGTACACAAATATTAATGCCCTTTTCATTTAAAAAAATATTATTTAAGAATCCGCAATAAATATTCAAACATCAGAAAACCTTATATCTAAACTAAGTATCTAATTTTAAAAAAAGGAAAATAAAAAATATAAAACTTAAATTTACTCCTGATATATATTATACACAACAAATGCAATACAATCAAACTTATAGTGGTGGCAATAGCAGCACCAACATATCCATATAATTGAATTAAGAAATAATTTAAAAATATATTTAAAATTGCAGCGGATAAAACAAAATATACTACAATATTTTGTTTATTAGTCATATACAATAATTGACCAACAGGTCCGGATATAGCATGTATAAATTGACCAAAAGCTAAAATCATTAAAGTAGCTACCCCGGCTTTGAATTCTTCACCAAATATACCCAATATAATTCCCGGAAATATAAAATACGCTGCTACAACAGGAAAGGAGCTCCAGAAAATCAGTTTTGTTGATTGCTGAGCTATTCGTTGAAGACCCTTCATATCATTTTTACCATAATATTCCGCAAACTTTGGTGCAGCTATACTGCTAATGGCTAACAAAGTGATACTTGTAAATTTTGCAATCCTTAATGCTACGTTATAAATCCCTACCTCTGCTTCAGTTCTAAAAATTCCTAACATAATGGTATCAATTGATCCCATTAATAATACTGATGAAGCCGCTAAGAACATTGGAAAAGATACACTCAACAATGAACGTGTTTTTATAGAATTTTCAAACTGTAAAGAATTAAAATTTCGTTTTTTTAACCATAATATAAAGCTAATAACAGCAACTATAATAGTACTTAATAAGTAGGCAATTACCGGTAAAGTTTCGTTATGATAATAAAAAAACAAACCTAAAAAAACAGGGGTAGCAAACAAATAAATACCTACATTTTGAAGAAATGTATATTCTCTTATTTTTTTTAGCCCTCTTAAACTTTCAGCGTTAATAAATATCAGAACTGAAGGTAAAATTGCAAAAGAGGCTATTTCAAAAGCATGCTTCAAGTTGGGTTTATGAAAAATATAGCTGGCAATATAAGCAGACCCATAATACATTATTATAGTAAGCAGCAAACTTAAAGGAATTGCCACTTTTAATGCTTTCAGATATACATCCTTTACTTTATTGTGCTCTTTTTGTGCAGTAAATTCTGCTATAAATCTTAACAATGCATTATCAAGTCCCAGTTTACCGATTACTGCAAACATTAAGATGAGCGACAAAGAGAGCGAAAATAGCCCCATTGCATCGGCACCTAATTTGCGGGTAATTAATAAAATGAAAGTATAACTAACAATAATCCCCAGTATCCTAAATATAAGGTATATTGAACTGCCGCTAAGCAATTCTTTGAGATCAACATCTTTATTTATTAGTAACTTTATCTTATGTATCATTAATTCCTCATCAAATAAAATGACGCCATTTCTTTATTAGGATATTTTTTACACATGGGGCATTTCTCCACAAGCAGGTCATAATAATTAGTCTTCAGATAATCAAGCGCTGCAATGATCCTGTATTCTTTACAAATATGCCTGCAAGCATAATCAGCATCTTCTTTTTTGTTTTGCTTAATACCATTAATAACCATCAGGGTAGAAAAGCCACTCCCAATCTCAATGATCTTCCCTGGTTTGTAATGCCTGATCATATTATACAAATACTCCGCATCTCCTGTTCTGAATTTACTATTCTTATAATACCTGTTTTACGGATTATGTAGAGCAATATAGCGCTCAGAAAATTAAACGGACTAAATATCAAATCTGCAATCGGGCCTAAAAGATCTTTAATTTTTTCTTTTAAATAACCGCTTAATAAAATTTTCCCCCTTATCCATCCCATCCTCATAATACCCGTAATGGCGCCCATACCCGTACCCATAACCATAACCGTAACGATACCCATATCCATACCCTATTCCAACCGGCTTAATATCATTAATAATAATGCTCAAATTGTTAATTCTGCCGCTGTCATACAGGTCATTGATCTTTGACAGCAGGTTTTTGTTTGTATAATTATGCCTTACGATATAAATATTTACATCTACATATTTCATCAATACAAAATAGTCTGATACCAGCCCGATTGGCGGGGTATCCAAAACAATGTAATCATAGCGGCTTTTTAGTTGTTTCATTAGTTCATCCATGGGTGGTATTCCAAGCAGCTCGGCAGGATTGGGGGGGATGGGGCCGGAGGTAATGATATCCAGGTTTTCTACCTTGCTGGATTGGGTCATATCTGCAACAGAGCATTTGCCTATCAGATAAGTGGTCAGACCAATCTTATTATCAATATTAAAATCATCATGTATTTTGGGTTTGCGCAGGTCAGTACCGAATAATAAGATTTTTTTACCGGAAAATGCTAAAATAGAAGCAAGGTTAATGGCACAAAACGTTTTGCCTTCTTCACTGATAGATGAAATGATAGCTATAACCTTTTTGTCCTTGCCGGCAGCGAGGTACTGAAGATTTATTCTCAAAGATCTGAATGATTCTGCTATGGCTGACTTGGGATTCTCTATTACTATTCCTGCCCTGCCTGTAGCGCTATGCCCTACAGCGCCCAATATAGGGATTTTGGTATTGTCTTCCAGGTCTTTTTTATCTATTATCTTATCATTTAAAATATCTTTTAATATGATATATATGGTTGGGAAAATAAAGGCAGAAACCAATGCAACCGTAAAAAATAACGGTATACTGGGTGATACAGGGCCTTTTCCTGCCACCCGGGCATTATCTACAATCCTGTTGTCAGGTGTATTGGAAGCTTTGGCGATACCTGCTTCAGCTCGCTTTTCAAGCAGGTAAGTATAAATATTATCATTCAGGTTAAATTGCCGTTGTATATTTACCAATCGCCTTTCTGTATTTGGCAGCCTATTGATACTATTTTCAATAACTGCAATTCTATCATCTATATCGCTGACAGAGATTTTTGTGGAATTTATCAGGTTATTAATATTTTCAACCAGCGATCTTTTGGTACTTTCAATTTTCAGGCCCAACACTTTTAAGTACGGATTTTTTTCTTTAGCGCTGTATGATAAAGCGTTTTTTTCAGCATTGAATTTTGACAGTTCGCCTATAAGATTATTCAAAAGCGGGTCATCAATGCCAACAGCCGAAGGGGCAACAATTTGATAAATATCATTGTCATTTTCAAGATAATCCAGGATGTATTCGTAGTACTTAGTCTTTAGAATAAAAATACCTCTTTGTGATTCTAATTCTTCAAGCTTATCAAAAGCATTGGTTGCTGCATAGCTTAGATCCATTATCTTATTGGTAGCCCTGAAAAGTTCCAGCTCTTTTTCTGTTCGCTGCAGCGATTCTATTATTCCTGTTAGTTGATCATCAATAAAATTGATGGTATTAATGGCAATTTGATTTTTTTCATCCAGACCGCTCCCAATATATACTTCTGCCAATTTATTTATGAAGTCAATTTCTTTTTCAACCACAGGCCCTTCTACAGTTAGCTCAAGTATAGATGCATTCCTGTTGATAGACTCAATCGTGATCTTATTACGGTAGTCTTCCACCACCTTATCCAGATCGTTAATTACAAAATAAAATTTATCACTTTTTTTATAATGCGCGTTGGTTACTTGTTGAGGATAGATGGTAAAAGCAAGGTTTTCACTTTTAAATGGTTGATAAAAATTAAAAGTTTTATTAATATTCACCTCTTCATCTTTTTTTCTGAATACCTTATTATCAACCCGATCATATACGAGGATATCGTCCTGTTTGGCTTTTATTTGATATTTTCCATTAGACAGGGATTTTAAATAAAAACGGACATCAATAAGCTGGCTGCTTGTGGAATCAAGCTCAACTCTGAATGGAAAATCCTTATATCTTTGTACGGATCGTATACGGCCTTCGCTAAAATAGGAAACATCAAAATCAAGCTTTGAAATGGCGTTATTGATCATATTATAAGACCTCAAAACACCTATTTCGTTCTCCAGGTTTGTACGCCTGCTGAATAATTCCAGCTCCTCCATAAGATTTTCAGCTCCCAGCGATGTATTGGACTCATCGCGGATCAAAACTGTAGCGCTTACCTTATAGATGCGTTCCGAATACCTGATGATAATAAAAGCTGTTGATAATGCCACTAAAATTGCTATCACAAAATAGTGCCAGTGCCTGTAAAACTTGAAAAACAGCGCTTTGATATCTATGGTTTCTTCCTGTTCCTGGTATTTGTTGTTTTGGTTATCCATTCTTAATAAATTTAAAATGACTAAATATCCCGAGTGCTCTGGATGAATTTTAGCTCATTTTGGGCATTTCTTTAATTCAGTATGTCTTTTTTAAACTTTTTTGCTTCTTCAATGAAAAAACTTTTCCATACTTCATGTTGTATTTCTTTTATCATTTTCGGATAATCTTTTACTTCTTTAGCTTTTAAAAATTGTGTACCAAGCTGCAAAGGGCCTATGTGAAAATCAAATTTGGCTTTCGCCATTGCAATTAATTCAGTGATGGAATATCCTTTTTCAGTACAAAGATAATAGAGGTCAATATAGTCACGGGCTTTGCTTCTTTGATAAATGGTAAAAAGCTTATTAACGGCAATATCAAGAATGCTGTCGATCTCAATCCCGTATTCACGCCTGCCTCGCTCAATACGAGGGAAAGGGAAATATGTAAATTCGATTCTTAACACTTCTTCATTAAAGTGTACGAAAAATATATTTCTATTCAGGCTTTGCTGGAAGTCTATTTTTTTAATACCTAGTTGCTTTTTTAGACCATTTAAAAAAACATTCAGTTCTGAAACATCAAATTGGTTTTCAGAAAAAAAATCAAGGTCTTCAGAATAACGGTGATTCAAATAAAATGCTGCTAATGCTGTACCTCCTGTTAAATAGAAGTTATTTTTCAGAAAGTCATTCTCCTTGATTTTTTGTAAAAACACAGTACATGTTTCACTAAGAATCTTTGTTTCCATATAAGAGCAAAGCCATAAATTTCCGTCTGACAGGATCAAGGGAAAGCTTATCCCAATATTTTCTCAGTTCCTTTTCATTTATCTTTTCTTCATCCAACCCGTAGTTTATCAACTGCTCCAACTTCCAGATGGTGTATTTTTCCGAGTCTTTTTTGAGTTCCGTTAAATCTGTTGACCAATTGTACATAATGATATAAGGGCATCTCTAAAAACTACACCATACATTCCCCTCTATCAAGAGGGGCAAGGGGTGTGTTTTAAAAAATATGTAGTTTTTAGAGACGCCCATAATATTGAAAATAAACAAATTTACAAATATTTTATATAAATAAAAAACTCTCTTAATCTTAGAAAGGTCTAAAAAGATTTAATATAAGCACCAAAGTGGTTATCCCCGATAAAATCAGCGAAGCCGTTGGCACGCTCAATCTTGCTTGTTTCGTTCTCAAGGGCTCTACATAAATCACATCACCCGGTAATAAAAAATAAAGATTCGACCTGATCATCTCCGAGTCTGTCAGATCAATATTAAACAACATTGCCCCCTGCGCAGTCTGCCTGATCAGCATCACATTGGTTCTGTTGCCAAAATCTGTTATATCTCCTGCCAAACCAAGCGCTTCAAGGATAGTAACTCCATCATTATATATGTTATACATCCCCGGTTTTTTCACCTCACCCAACACAGTGAGCTTAAAGTTTACTAATTTTACAATTACAGTAGCTTTACTCAAATGTTCGTCAACTTTGGCCTGTATCAATGATGCAGCTTCTTCTATACTGTAGTCTATAACCTTGAGCGGTCCTATTATCGGCAGATAAATGTATCCTGAATCATTCACTGAATAGCCATTCAGGTATAATGCTGCCGGATTATACTGGTTAAAGGCAGTATTTGATTCAATATTAAAAAAACTGGTAGTGTTTGGGTCTAAACCTAAAATTTTAACGGATAAAACGTCATTAGGTTGGATCTTATAGAGGTACTTTTTATGAGCAATAAGCTCACCGGGTTTGATCCTATGGCTTTTATTTTGAAGATAAACTAACTTTTTATTTGAAGTGCACGCTGATAATAAAATAAATAAAACAGTGATATTTACAAACCATTTAATCATACCCGTCTATTAATAAAAGAAAACCATTTTTCTTTTTATACGTAATAAGTGCAAATTTACGATATTTTTGAAAAAGTCTCATTTTTTTATAAATATAATGATAAGTTTAATATTCTTTGATTAAGAAAATAAACATTTCTATATTTGTGCTTTTAACTTAGTTGTAGTTGTTATTGGTCAGTATATGTATAGAATTATATTAATAATAACACTTATTTTTTCATTTGCATTTTTGTCTGCCCAGGACACAAGATGGGGTATTGGCTTACATGGAGGTGGAATGTTTTACGCTGGTGATTTCGCAGCTAAAACTCAGATAGGTTATGGGTTTGGATTAGCGGTTAATAAGAAACTCTCACCTGTATTTGCTATTCAGGGACATTTATTGAATGAAACGCTTAAGGCAACAACTGATTCCAGTACACTGGAAGCTAAAGTTTTTGACTATACACTCAATTTTCATCTAAATTTTACCAAAGATAGAATAGTAACCCCATATTTTTTTCTCGGCGTTGGTTTTACAAATTTTGAATCTATAAGAAAAGACTCTAGTGGTAACATTGTAGCGGCTTATGGGTATAAAAAATATGGCAACGCCCATAAAGATGAAGCTACAATCCCAAGTCCTTTTAAGTTCCGGCAAACTGAAATGGTTGTGCCTCTCGGCTTAGGTATCAATTTCAGCATCAGTGACCATATAGACTTGGGTTTAGAATTCTGTGTAAGAAATATCAATACCGATAAATTAGACATAATTGATGAAAATGGAAAAATAATCAAAGACCATGGACCTGCAGACGATCCAAACGTAGTCGGGAGTGGTTGGGGCGAAAATACACCATTGGGTAAAATGGATAGATACGGTTATGCTTCGTTTAATCTGACCATTAATTTCGGTCCTAAGCCCGGAAAGAAACCTAAACCGGTTGAGCCAATCATCACTGAACCGGGACCAGTAGTTGCTTCTACTTCCAATTTTCCAGCCGAGTATATTTCAGCAGATACCGACAGTGACGAAAACATTTCGGCAGATGAAATTTATGCAGTGATTGATGCTTTTTTTGAAGGTGAAACAGATTTTACGGTGGATACTATTTATGAATTAATTGATTACTTTTTTGAACAGTAAAGATGGAAAAATTTGAAGAATATCTGAAACAATCTGATGACTATTTTCAGACGGTAGATAATTATCTTGCAACTGATATTGAAAAATTTCTAATAAAAGTAAAAGAAGTGATTAATAATTCTGAACCAAACCATAATAACAATGAATAAGAAAATTCTATACCTAGCAATAGCTATTTTAATAGCTTCACAGGCCTTCAGCCAGGATGTGAGCGTTACTACCAACATGCCCGCTTCGGCTGAACCAGGAGGTGAATTCACAGTGGAAGTAATTATCAACAAAGGTTCCACAGCAGGATTTGGAAAGCTGCAACAAGATTTACCACCGGGGTTTACAGCTACTGCCATTGATGCAAAAGGCGGAAATTTTTCATTCAGGGAACAGGCGGTGAAAATAATCTGGATGTCATTACCCCCCGGAGCTGAATATACAGCATCCTATAAGGTTGCGGTTGCCTCTGATGTATCGGGTGACCAAACGATCGCGGGTAAATTTCAATACCTTAAAGACAATCAACGAACAGCTATAAATATTGACCCCACCACAATTTCTATTGGGGCAGCGCCTGTCGTAGCGCTGGCAGAACCAGAACCTACAGTGGACCTGGAAGGAGAACGCAGACGTAAGGAGCAAGAAGCCAGGGCAGAAGAAGACCGGAAACGAAAAGAAAAAGAAGACAGGTTCGCGGAATTTCAAAGAAGTAATAAAAGTTCACAAGCTACTTCTACTCCACCCCCTTCTGCGTCTTATAAAAAACCAGCAGCAGCTTCCTCAAAATTTGCTTCCCCAAGCCCTTATAAGTATCTTATACAAATCGCTGCATCCAGGCATCCTCTGCCAAATAATGACTCGCGGCTTTCAAAAGTTGATAAAAACCTCACGAGTCGAAAAGGCTCCGATGGGTGGCACAGGTATTTTGCGGGAGCTTATAAATACCTGCGTCCTGCAAAAGAACGTTTAGCAGAATTAAAAGCAAAAGGCGTAACAGATGCATGGCTGAACATCTATCATGGAGGTATCAGTGGTTACGGAAACAGTAGTGGAATCGTTTACAAAATTCAAATTGGCGCTTACAAGTTTCCTATACCCGAAAGCAATCTCAATCTTTTAGGACTTGACGGCATCACAAGCCGAAAAGACCCCGATGGATACTATAGATATTTTGCCGGCACTTACTTAAACCGCAGAGCTGCCAAAGCACGCCTGAAAGAAGTAATGGCTAAAGGCGTGACCGATGCGTGGATAGCTAAATATTAAAGCGCAAAGCGCCCTATTAAATGGAAGAGATTTAACGGGGTAAACAATGAAAATAAAAGTAAATCCAAAGACAAAGAAAATATCTACCAATTTTATTTTTTTGACACGTTCACTTCGTTCAGTGCATGCTTTTTAGAGTGGATTCAATAAAAAAAGCTATAAATCTTTTTCGTAATATGGGTGCGAGATACATTGTGTTTCGCACTTTTTATGAAATAAGAAAAAAAACAGGCCTGCTAAAAAGGAAATATCCTGTCTCATACAAAATACAACGGTTCATTTCACTCACAAACTGGAAAAGAAACCTGGAGCAATGTAGAGACGTTGCATACAACGTCTCTACATTGCCGGCAAATTTCTTTTTCAACTCCCGGGATGATCTATCAGGATATTCCCTTGACCAGAAAGAAATAGCTGATCTAAAATCAGAATTTCAGCATATAAAAGAAGGAAAGATCAAATTTTTTGATGCTTTTCATGTGGATTTAGCAAATTATGATTGGGTCACAAATCCTGACAGTGGTTATAAATATGTAGTGCACCAACACTGGACAAAGATCAATGAGTTTGTCCCTGAAAATGGCGATATAAAATATGTTTGGGAAAAATCACGCTTTTGCTACCTTAACACCATTATCCGTTATGATCGCCATTGCAAAGATGATCAGGCAAAATTTGTTTTTGAAGAAATTTTATCATGGATTGAAGCTAATCCTCTTAACTGCGGCCCTAATTATACATCAAGCCAGGAGATTGCGATACGGGTATTGAACTGGATCTTTGCGCTTTATTATTACAAACATTCAGCGTTTTTAACCAATGAAATATTTCAAAAAGTAATAAACTCAATCTACTGGCAAACCAGGCATGTCGAAAAAAATATTAATTTTTCCAGGATTGCCGTAAGAAACAATCACACTATTACAGAAAGCCTGCTTTTATATGTAGTTGGATTACTCTTTCCTTTTCTCCCCAACAGTCAAAAATTTAAGAAAAAAGGCAAACGATACCTTGAGGAAGAAGGTTGCCAAATCTATCAAGACGGTTCTTACCTGCAATTTTCATTTAACTACCATAGGGTGGTCATACAACTTTACACATGGGCATTCTATCTTGCCCGTGCCAACAATGAAAAGTTCTCTGACCAGCTTCACGATCGTCTTAAAAAATCCCTTGACCTGCTCTGCCAGCATCAGGACACTATAACAGGTATGCTCCCTAATTATGGTGCAAACGATGGCTCGTTATTTTTCAAATTGAACAGTTGCGATTACCGGGACTTCAGGCCTCAATTAAATGCTTTACATTATTACTTCACAGGAAGCATGTTGTATTCTCCCGGATTATGGGACGAAGACATTTTTTGGTATACCCAGCCCCC